>DASYCG010000121.1:0-19836 GCA_036500325.1 Herbaspirillum sp.
TGCATCGCCTCTGCGCGGGACAGGTCCAACTGTGCCGTGCATTGGCGCTGCGCGTACCCGATTGGGATGCCCACACGTTTAATCCTGATGAACTGTTTGTCGATGACGTGGGCGAATCTCCCGAAATCCTGATTCAAACGACACGCCTGGGTATCACAGCAGGGAGGGATGAGCATCTTCCGTATCGTTTTGTTGATCCTGCTTATGCGAGGTTTTGTACACGGAACCCCCTTCGCAGAGGGCAGATGACGACCGAACACTATTGCTGGATTGATCGAAATGGCGATATTGCCTCTTATCAGGGTTTCCCGGCTGACGTCATGCCGATCTTGGAATGACATCTCTCGCGGCCGGGCTACTGCAGTTAATCAGAGCAGAGGCATTCCGCATTCAATGTATAAAAACCCGTATGAAACTTAGTGTTCATGCGGGTTATTCAGGTGTGATGCTCACGGTTGCGGACGTCTAGCGACGATCAGTTTGACGGTCGTTATTTGAACCACCTCATTGCGCTGGTTTCGGGTTTCGCCTTTGACCGTGACTATGCCTCGCTCAGGGCGTGACCTGGATGGTGTGACTTCCAGTATTTCGCTTTCCACTTGAAGGATGTCGCCAGGGCGGGTTGGGGCAGGCCAGCTGATTTCTACGTTTGCACCCACCAGTCCGCCGGCAATGGGCAGGCCACCATCGACCAGTAAGCGCATTGTTACCGATGCGGTATGCCAACCGCTTGCTGCGAGGCCTTGGAAGAGGGTTTGTTTTGCTTGTTCTTCATCCAGATGGAAGGGTTGGGGATCGAACTCGGATGCGAAGCTAATTAGGCGCTCCTTATCGATTTGAAAGGTGGCACTGGTGAAGCGTTGGCGTGGTTTTAGGTCGTCTAAGTAGAGTCGTTCGGGGTGATCTGTTGGTCGGATACTCATAGATTTTCCTTATTAAGATTTGAAAACTGGCGCTAATTATGCGTCAGGCTGTGTCCGGTAAAGCCGGAGCAAGATCACCATGTACTAACTCAAACTTAACCTGACAGCGCATGCCAGATGAAATCCGGTTCAGACCGATTCCTCGACCGACCGGATTCAGCCGGGAGCGAATTGTTATTTAGATTGCTTTCGTGCTGCGCTCTCCGGTAGCCAGTTACTTTCTATCTTAGGCCCAAGAATGCAATCGTTACTCCGCGAATCTCTTGTTGTTTTTAGCCAGCTCCGCGATGAGATTGAGAATGCCATTTCGAAGTCAAAAACCACGGAAGCTGTTGATTTGCGCTGAAAATGTACCCACTTTTTAGCTCAGTGCTGACACGGGTTTTTTGTTCCAGAAAGGTTTTTTGAGGTTCATTGACATCCGGCAGGCATGGGGATATTTTTAGGGTATCTCACGGAATTCTCTTTCTAGATACGCTAAAAATACCCAAAAAGTAACAGCGCTAACGGAGGTGAGTATTTGCACAGTTAAGCCCCGTGATAGCTAATATAAATTGGCGGACGGCGCGGGTAAGGAGGCCACAAAATGCTTAAAAAAATCCTGTCCGTGCTATTGGCAATCTTTATCCTTGCCACAGCAAACCTAGCCAACGCCCAAGAACCCCCCGACAAAATGGTCCAGCGCATCAGCGAAGAAGTAATGGCAATCGTGCGATCCGACCCAGCTGTTCAACGCGGAGACCCTCGCAAAACCCGGCAAGTGATTGAAGAAAAGATAGTCCCCAATGTAGATTTCGATCGCTCCACGGCGCTGGCAACCGGACGTTACTGGCGAGAAGCAACACCGGAACAGAAGGCCCAGTTGCAAACCGAATTCCACACGCTGTTAATGCATACTTATTCCGGCGCCATGTCGCAGATTCACGACCAGAAAATCAACTACGAACCATATCGCGGCGATCCGGCGGATACCGATGCCGAAGTCTTCGCCAAGGTATTGAACACGCGCGGCGAAACGATTCGCTTCGGCTACCGCCTGACCAAGACGCCGGCTGGATGGAAAGTCTACGATGTCAACGTGATGGGTGCGTGGATGGGAGAAGTCTATCGGCAAGCGTTCACGGCGGAGATCCAGAAGTCGGGCATTGACGGCCTGATCAAGATGCTCGCCGATAAAAACAAACGCCTGGCTGCCGATCCGCCTCAATCGCAACAACGTTAACCTATCAACGATTGTTCCCCAAGGCGAGCGTGCAATTCTCGGCGGCGTATTTCCGGCATGCTTATGGGTTGGGAAGGAGGGAAGTGATTAGCCCAATGGCGCATTGATTTTGCGTTAAGACACAACGCCAAATACGAAAGATTGACGATTTTTCTTCTTCCGAATCGATGGTACTCTTTGACCATCATGCCAATTTATATAGCTGTACCGCTCACCTCTGAAAGCACTGCCTTGGATGCGGCAGTTGAACAACGTATTGCCAATCCTGCGGATCGTCATCGACTGCAGTCAAATCGGGGATGGTTGATTAAATTTGGTGGCACTACGATCGAATTATCCAACCATCTTCAAATTACAGGTCAGGAAAAAGGCATGTTGTCCACCGTCGAATCGACAATTGTCGTTCCAGTTACGGGATACTACGGCCGTGGGCCGACCGACATGTGGGAATGGCTAAAAACACGATTTGAACAATGAGCCCGGTCCACACAAAAAAATCTCATCCAGCCATGGATGAAGCGCCGGCTACTGTTCCGCAAACTACGCCAACAGCGATTGGTGGGTATGGGCATCCCGAATATCAATTTGTCCAGGCGATCATGGAAATGCAGAAATCACTCGGTGAGATTAATGCTTCTATCACATCGTTGACAAAATCAGTCGAGAGCACCAAGACGAAAGTCGATGACTTGGTTAAATGGAAAAACATGATTTTGGGTGGCGTTTTGGTTGGTGGCGCGTTAATCAGCGGCTTCGCTTATCTCATTACCAAAGCATCAGATTACATTGCAGTTAAAACGCCAACAGCACAGGTTATTCAAATGCCTTCGGTACTATCACCGCAGATTGCGTCGATAAAGACCAAGTAGACAATTAGATTCGCCATTAAGATTACGTACTTTCTTATTTTCAATTGCGGCCTGAAAAATTGCATGATCTAACGTTGATCCAATAAATGCTTCCCGTTAAAGTTTTCCGCGGTGTTGATAGCACCCTAGGAACGGCCCCCGCCCGACAGCCGTGGATTTTCTACGTCCAAAGTTTTATGGCCGGGTAGCGTGCAGTGATACAAGACCTTCGGGAAAAGCTGCAGACCGTTTTCTAGCGGCTATCAAGTACCCGGCCACCCTCTCAACGAAGGTGGATTTGAAAAATCTAACCGGAGTTCTTCATGACCGCAACGGTGCATCCGCCTTTCGTCTCCCAAAAAAGCACAGCCCGCGTTCTACGCCTCATCCCCACAATCAACAAACCGCTCGACACCAATTGCACCGACGTCACCGTCAAGTTAAAACGTGCACTGCGCAAGGCACAATCGGGCGCGACCGCCGGAGCACTTGTCATTGCTCTCGATCATCACGGCGAATGGAGCATCGACCTCGCCGGCAAACTGCTGCATGACGACGACACATTATGTTTGATCGCCTGCCGCATGCTGGGCGTTTGTTTGACGGCTAAATAGAGGGGAGGCAATGCTGGAGATCGGCGATTTGATGCGGATAAGGACGGTCATCGATAGTCAGACGCATCGCATCGAAAAATCCCATATCATCAGCGCTATAAATGCAGTCTTTCCCACCCACTGAAAGAAAACATCATGGATTTCGATCTGAAAGGCAAACGCGCATTGGTTAGCGGCAGCACCGCAGGCATCGGTTTTGCTATTGCGAAAACCCTGGCGCAGGAGGGCGCGCATGTGATTGTCAGTGGCCGTTCACAGGCGACCGTAGATGAGGCAGTTGCGCAAATCAAGGCGAATACCGGCGGCGATGTGCAAGGATTCGCGGGCGATCTGAGCAAGGCCGATGTAGCCGAAGAATTCGCGCGATGTCACCCCGGAATTGAAATTCTCGTCAACAACCTGGGTATATTTGAACCTAAGGCATTTGAAGATATTCCCGATTCGGATTGGCTGCGCTTCTTCGATGTGAACGTCTTAAGCGGGATACGCCTGGCCCGCTTGTTCCTGCCCGCGATGAAGCTTGCCAACTGGGGACGCATTATTTTCATATCGAGTGAAAGTGCCGTGCAGATTCCTACGGAAATGATTCATTACGGGATGACAAAAACTGCGCAGCTTGCGGTCTCGCGCGGGTTGGCCGAATCCGTTGCAGGCACGGGCATTACGGTCAATAGCATTCTGCCGGGACCAACCAAATCGCGAGGTGTCGTTGACTTCGTGGGGGCACTTACGAAGGAGGATGGGAAATCGTTCGAAGAATTCGAGAAGGAATTTTTCGAGAAATTTCGTCCATCGTCGCTGATCAAGCGATTCGCGTCGCCGGAGGAGGTAGCATCCCTTGTTGCGTATGTCGCTAGTCCGCTTTCATCTGCGACAACGGGCGCGGCAATACGGGTAGACGGGGGCGTTATTAAAAGTGCGTTCTAGCCCTGGGCTGATAGCATTGAGCGTTTCTCAGGGTGCCGACAATTGCAATGCTCTTGCACTATCTTTCAGCGCATCGCTCATGATCGTTGCCAGCAAGGCGACCTGCGGCGATGGTTGTGTGGAAGCCCGCAGCAGCACCAACGGCATGGTGGGTAATTTCGGTAATGTCGGCAACCCGTCGGAGCCGACAGCGGATCAATAACCGCCACCGTGGACGGCAACCCATAACGCGTCCGCACAGTCACCCCCAGGCCCGCGCTCGCTGCAGCCCACAATCCAGCCAGACTGGGACTGGTGAATGAGACCCGCCATGGAATGCCGGCGCGGTCCAGTGCTGCCGTTGCAGTCTCGAGAAACTGGCATGGACCGTTGAATGTGACCAAAGGCAAAGGTTCGTTTTCAGCGAGCTGCAAGGGCTGGCTGGATGAACCGATCCAGCACATGTCGGGTTGCGCCAGCAACTCGCCGGTCAGCGGGCTGCCGGCGGGGCCGTTCTGTAGTTGCATGGCTTCCACGCCCCAGACCAGCGCCAGATCGAGCTGATTCGATGTGAATTGTTTCATCAGCTCCAGATGGCGGGCGACGCTGGCCTGAATTCTGACCTTCGAATGCGCGCGCGAAAAACGTCCGAGCACATTTGGCAGGATCATTTCACCGAAGTCTTCCTGCATGCCCGCGCTGGCCTTGCTGGGCATGGCGTTGTGGGTGGCGCCGTCGGCTGCGTCGGCGCCGCCGCTGCACTGGCTGGTGCTGACGCTGTGCTTCGTCGGCCTGCTCGGCGGCAGCGTCAACGGCGCCAGCGGCCGCGCGGTCATGCGCTGGTTTGGAGTAGGGGAGCGCGGTTTGGCGATGAGCATCCGGCAGTCGGCAGTGCCGGCGGGCGGCGGCCTGGGTGCGCTGACCATGCCATGGTTGGCATCGCATGTCGGTTTTTCTGCGGTCTACGGGCTGCTGACGCTGGCTTGTGCGGCGTCCGGCGTTCTGGCGATTCGCTGGTTGCATGAGCCACCCCATTTCAATCATGCGGGGGAAACCGAGCCGGGCTCAGCCGGCGCTGCCGGCAGCCCCGGGAGTCCCTTCGGCGACAGCCAGTTCTGGGGCGTCGTGATCGGCATCGGCTTATTGTGCACACCGCAATTCGCGCTGCTGACTTTTACCACGGTGTTCCTGCATGACTACGGCCATATCGGCATCGCCGGTCTGACTGCGACCATGGTGACGATACAGGTGGGCGCGATCGTGATGCGGATTTGGAGCGGCCGCTACACCGACCGCCACAGCAATCGCCGCGTCTATTTACGCGTCAATACCTTGATCGCCACCGCCGCGTTCGTGTTGCTTGCGCTGCTGGTTGCGCTGGCCGATCCGACGCCGCCGGCCTTGCTGATCGCGATGGTGGTGCTGACCGGCATTTGCGTGTCCGCATGGCATGGCGTGGCCTATACGGAATTGGCGACGCTGGCGGGCAGGCAATATGCGGGCACCGCGCTTGGCATGACCAATACCGGCGTCTATATCGGCCTGTTCCTGGCGCCGCTGGCAATTCCGCATTTGCTTGCGCTCGGGTCATGGGTCTGCGTGTGGACCGCTGCTGCTGCCTGCGCGCTGGCGACCTATCCGCTGTTTCCAAAAAATCACAAGCCGGTCGCCGCGCGCTCGTCACTGCCGGCCTGACCCGGTCGCGGACACTCTCATGCCATATGCTATTTCCAGGTGGCTCACTCGCCAATACTCGTTATGAGGATTGTCTGAAATTTAAAATTTCAGCGGCCAACCCACCATATTCAAGCGCCCCGGATGCCCGAAATTAATTTTGCACGGCGTGGGATATTTCAACTGCTTTTTTATATTTCGCCAGATTTTGGCGAATATTTTCTGCATAGTCCTGGGGCGATAGCCAGGAGGGGATGGCGCCCACGCCAAGCAATTTGTTTTGAATGTCGGATTCTGCAAGAATGATTTTCAAGGCGCTGGACAACTTCGCTACTACATCAGGCGGCAGCCCGACTGGTCCGATTATGCCGATTTCCGACGCATAATCATAACCTTTATATGTTTCAGAAAGAGCGGGAACATCTGGTGTTCCAGGAAAACGTTTTTCTGATGTCACGGCAATGATATTTACCTGGCCGGATTTGGCAAAAGATCCTACCGCCGGGTAGGCAGTCATAGCCACTTGAACCTCGCCTCCCAACAACGCAGGTACTGATTGGCCTGATCCTTTGTAAGGAACGTGCTTAAGATCGATGCCGGCCTCGCTTTTCAGCACTTCCATTGCAATGTGATGAATGCTTCCGATTCCGGAAGAACCGTAGGTAATTTTCCCGGGACTGGCTTTTGCCAAACGTATCAGATCTGCCATGGTCTTGATATGCGAGTCCGCATTCGCAGCCAGTACCATCGGTACCACGGCGGCGCGACCTATCGGTGTGAAATCTTTAAGCGAATCGTATGGCAGATCCTTAAAAATATACGGGGCAATTGCTAATTGCCCGATGTCTAAAACCATTATGGTGTAACCATCCGGGACGGCTTTCGCTATTTGATTTGTCGCCAGAGTGCCACCCGCGCCTGGTTTGTTTTCGATAACAAACGATTGTTTCAGAACCTGCGTCAAGCGCTGCCCGACGAAGCGGGCTACGGTATCGGGTGCTCCCCCCGGTGCATATCCGACCATCACCCTGATTGGTCTTGTCGGATAGTCGTCAGCGTATGTGTTCGATATAACCATCATTAGGCCGCAAAGCGCAAATAGCCATTTTTTTATAGCAGTTTTCATTATTTTGTCTCCTCTTGCTTCATAGTTGAGATTCGGTTAAACGAATCCGGTTTTATTCATAAATAAAGGCTGTAAATCCCACATTCATTTTTGTTGGACATAACGAATCATGAGCTTAAATTAACCTCCTGGCTGTTGATGGCAACAAGATTATGCGTACTTCTTTTTTTGAGAAGAGCTGCGCGAAGAAAATAGACCAATTGGATAATAATCAGTAGTGCGCATGCCGTGATAAATACGGCACTAATGGGACGTTCGATAAATACCGACAAATTCCCTTCCGAGAGAATCATCGCGCGACGGAAATTTTCCTCAACCATCGGTCCCAGGATATAGCCCAATAATATTGGCGCCATCGGGAAGTCCAAGGCAACGAACAGGGCCCCGGCCAGTCCAAAAACAAGAACCTCGCCAATTTCGAACAAGCTGTTATTGGTGCTATAAACACCCACTGCAATAAAAAACAACGCAGCTGGATACATATAGCGATAGGGGACTTGCAATAGCTTGACCCAGACACCCATGAGAGGGACATTTAACAATACCAGCAACACATTACCCACCCAGAAACTGGCAATCAAACCCCAGAAAAGATCCGCATGTTCCGTGATCAGTTGCGGTCCTGGCTGAATGCCCTGTATTAACAAGGCGCCAAGGATGAGGGCCATGGTGGCATCTCCAGGAATGCCGAGACTCATCGTCGGAATAAAGTCGACTTGCGTTTTTGAATGCGATGCGGCTTCCGGACTGGCCACACCTTCGATTGCGCCATGGCCGAAACGCTCTGGCGTCTTGGATATCTTCCGCTCGAACGCGTAGGCAATGAATGTGGTGATGGTGGGGCCGGTGCCGGGCATTGCACCGAATAGCGTACCTATCAGCGTGCCGCGTATCATTGGAAAAAATGCTTGCTTCAGTTCCGCTTTACTGGGTCGCATGTCGCGCATTTTTACTTTGACGCCGCTGCCGATATTATGCATACGGTTTACGCCGCGTAGAAATTCAGTTACGCCGAATAATCCTAGCGCAAGCGCAACCAGTTCTACTTTATCGGAGAGTTCAAACAAGCCGAACGTGAAGCGTTCAGTGCCGCTATTCACATCAGTGCCGACGAGGCCGATCGCCAAACCGACAAGCGTCATTGCCACGCCTCTCAATGCAGATCCTTTTGACATGGTTCCGCCGCACAGCAGCCCCAGCATCATGATTGAAAATATTTCCGTCGGTCCAAACTTGAAGGCGACGCTCACCAGCAGGGGTGACGCAAAAATCATCACAACGATTCCGAATGACGCCGCAAAAAATGAGGAAATCATCGTGATGCCAAGTGCGGTTCCCCCTTTTCCCTGTTTGGTCAGCGGGTAGCCGTCGAGACAAGTGACTGCATGGGGTGGGTGGCATGGCAAGTTCAGCAAGATGGCGCCGATCGCGCCGCCGTATTGAGATCCATAAAAAATGCCGGCCAGCATCAGGATGGCAGGAATCGGCGGCATGGAATAAGTCAATGGCAATAGCATTGAGATAGCCGATAACGCACCCATCCCAGGAAGTACCCCGATCAGGTTACCGATCAGGACGCCGAAAAATGACCACATTAAATTATGAGGCTGGAGCGCAACGCCAAAGCCGTTCCATAGGTCTGTCAGGGATTGGATGACCATTGCTCAACTCCAGGCGAATAAAGGGAATGGCATTTTTAGCGCCCACCAAAAGACCGCTGCGCTGATAGCGCACATTGCCAGCGATAGAATTGCAGCGCCTTTTATGGTGTTCTGGCGATCTCCCATTGCAGAAATAAAGACGATAGCAAAAGTAGCGGGTAGCAGGCCGGCATGCTTCCCAAGAACAATGAAGGCCACGATTCCGGCAATGATGCAAATCCACCCACGCCATTCCGGTTCCAGCGGCTTGTCAGCGTCGGCAGGCGCAGCGCTTTTGGCGGTGAGTGCAATGACTGCGCCCGTCAATATCATGAGGGTACCGATTGCAACAGGAAAAAAGCCGGGTCCCATTTTTTGCAACGTGCCGATTTCGTAATGCATGCCTGTTAAGGAAATGGCGAGACCAAGGAAGATCATCAAGCCGCCACCGTAGTAATCCTTGTTATATTGGTTGATGAAACTGCGCATGGTCATACTTCTATCTCCATTTGTCTTTTTAAATGCTGCACCAAAGAAACTAAAACGCGACATGTAGCGTTACATTCGCCGACTGCCATATTTTGGTAAATAACTCACGTTGAACAGATTTCCGTTCAGGCAACATTTTGTGTTGTGTCAGGTCCTCTAACGCATTGCTTTATATAGGGATTGAGTGTTGTCTCCAGCTTTTAATTAAATCGGAAAGCCTAATAATTTATTTTCAAATTATATTAGGAATCTAACTAATTTTTCGAACTCTAGCAGACGTTTTATTGCTTGTCCACTTCTGTAACACTCGAGCGTTTTATATTCGGCGCCATCAAAAATTTTTGGCTTGCGATGAAGTCGTATTCGTTGTGAGACTACGCGACAGAGATCAAAAAAATTGACCAGGCGATATAAAAAAATTACTGAATTGCCCTATCTTTTTATTAGGGAGCTAAGTAATATATTTGGAAGTTAAATTTTCTTCGATGCAGAAATCGTCGAAATTACAATTAAAGTTGCCGCGATTCTCGTCTGCGACAAAATATAAAAGGAGATTTTTATGCGTTACACGAGTTTTCTTCACGAAGGTAAGCAGACCCTGGGTGTTCGCCTTGGAGACAAAATTCAGATCATCGGAAACGAAAGTCTTGAAGACTTATTGTCGAGAGGCGTAGATCTTGAAAAATACGGGCGGGACGCGGCCAAGGGAGCCGTCGTCGATGCCGGAAATCTGACGTTTTTACCGCCGCTGGCCAAGCCCGGAAAAATATTTTGCGTCGGTCTCAACTATGCAGACCATACCAAGGAAAGCCCATACGATCAGCCTGACTACCCGACGATTTTCCCGCGCTACCATACCAGTCTGATTGCACATAATGCGCCGATGATTCGGCCGAAAGCTTCGGATAGCCTGGACTTCGAAGGAGAGCTTGCAGTTGTTCTCAAGAGTGGGGGGCGCCATATTTCGAAGGCGGATGCTTTGCGCCATGTTTCCGGGTATGCGATTTTTAATGAAGCTTCTGTTCGCGAATATCAATTCAAAGCGCCGCAATGGACGATGGGAAAGAATTTTGACGGCACAGGCGGGTTTGGTCCTGATTTCGTCACCGCCGACGAACTGCCGCCCGGCGGTAAAGGTTTGCATCTGGAGACCAGGCTAAATGGAGAAGTGGTCCAGGCGGCCTCGACCGATGACATGTTATTCGATGTCGAAACCGTTATCGCAGTCCTGAGCGAAGCAATCACGCTTGAAGCGGGGGACCTTATCGTCATGGGCACGCCGGCAGGTGTCGGTTGGGGAAGAAATCCCAAACTCTTTATGAAACACGGCGATATCTGCGAAGTATCGATTTCTCAAATTGGTACCTTGAAGAACCCTATTGTTGACGAGTCCTAGAAAATAAAATTCCCTGGTCAATTGAAAATATAAGAGGCAGATATGAGCAATGCTGTTACGGCCCTGGCGGGCATACATTCCATCGATCATTTTGCGCTGAGGGTTCCCGATCTCGCAAAGGCAGAAGATTTTTTTCGAACTTTTGGCTTGGCCACCC
Source organism: Herbaspirillum sp. (assembly GCA_036500325.1). Classification (GTDB taxonomy): domain Bacteria; phylum Pseudomonadota; class Gammaproteobacteria; order Burkholderiales; family Burkholderiaceae_D; genus Herbaspirillum. The sequence goes on from DASYCG010000121.1 coordinate 10,996, forward strand.
GCAACGTCGGTGATGAACTCACGCTAAATGCAGCAGACGGCCATTGTTGGGGGCGCATTTTTCCCGGTAAAAAACGCGAATTGGCCTATCTGAGTTTAAATTGTTTCGAGCGAGACTTCGATGTCCTGGTCGCGCAGATACTGGCTGAGAAAGGGAGGGCATTGCCGCCCGGCTCGGCGTATGTGGACGACAAGGGGTTCTGGTTTCATGATCCTGACGGGAATATCCTCCAAATAAAAATCGGTCCGAAAACCATGCCGAACGTGAAAGCGCCAAACGCATTGATAGACGTCCCTTGCAATCAGCGCGGCTCGTCAAATCGGGGTGTGTTGCCGCCTGTGCGTCCACGGCGCTTGTCGCACGTGCTGCTTTTTACGCCCGATGTACTGAAATCGCTGGATTTTTACACGCGTGCGTTAGGTTTGAAATTATCGGACCGGTCGCAGGATGTCATCGCTTTTACCCATGGCAAGCATGGAAGTGATCATCATCTGATTGCCTTTGTCAAAAGCGAGCGTCCCGGCTGGCACCATTCGGCATGGGACGTCGATGGTGTCGATGAGGTCGGCCGGGGCGCGGCCCAAATGGAGGCCGCAGGCTACGCGGAGGGATGGGGTACCGGTCGCCATGTGCTCGGATCGAATTATTTTTTCTATGTCCGGGATCCATGGGGTTCGTTTGCGGAATATTCAGCACACATCGACTACATCGCTAAAGATCACGAATGGCCAAGTGCGGATCATCCGCTTGAAGATTCTCTTTATCAATGGGGCCCTCCGGTGCCGCCTTATTTTACAAAAAATCTCTAATTTGCATGCCGGTCATGGGTCAGCTTGAACTGACCTGAACAGCACGATGTTCAGAACGCAAACGCGTAAATGCCGGCTGGCTAATCCATCTATTTTTCGAAGTGGCCATTAGACGGGCCTATGCGCCATATATGGCGTATGAAGTAAAACACGCCTGGACCAGTCGCGATCCCGCGCATTAAAACCGATTAATAGAGATTCCAGCTTGACAGTAGAAACTTAGATCATTAATATAATACTTAGGAATCTAACTAAATTACTTGTGGCGTGCACATGTTAGACGTCAGAAAAATTGAGGAGCGGTATGCTTAGCAAAGAAGAAAACGAATTACTTTGTAAAGTCGAAGGTAAAGCTGCGATGGGACAAATGATGCGACACCACTGGGTTCCGGCGTGCATGTCCGAAGAGTTGGTAGAGTCGGATGGCGATCCGGTGCGAGTCCGATTGTTTGGAGAGGATCTTGTTGCGTTTCGAGACACTGATGGAAAGATAGGGCTTATCAAAGAATATTGCCCACATCGCCGGGCTTCGCTATTTTATGGCCGCAACGAAGAATCCGGGTTGCGCTGCCTTTATCACGGGTGGAAGATGGATGTCGCCGGAAATGTCGTCGATATGCCATCGGAACCGCAAGGCAGCAAGTTGTGCGAAAAGATCAAACATCCCGCTTATCCCGCTCGCGAAGCTGCCGGCTTTATATGGGTTTATATGGGCGATCCGGAGAAAATCCCTGAATTCGAGCCGCCGGCATTTGCAGGTGGGCCAAATCCGAAAATCAGCATCGTGAAAATTCGGATCCCTTGCAATTGGGCGCAAGTACTGGAAGGCGCTATCGACTCTGCGCATAGTTCAACCTTGCATTCGAGCGATATCAGGCCTGCGCGCGTGGAACGTGCAGGGATGACTTCAGAATTCATGACCCGTCCATCGACGGATAAGTCCCCAAGGTTGCAGGCGCAAGAAACAGGCTACGGCATGCGTTACGCTGCAATACGTCGCCCGATTCATAATGCTGCGTCGCATGATTATGTGCGCATCTCGGTATATATCGCGCCGTTCACTGTGTTGATTCCACCTAACAGTCAATATAGTCTGCTGCAGTTGACCGCGCCGATCGATGACGCTAATACGATGTTTTATTTCATCGCCTGGAGCGATGACGTCACAGGTTGTACGGGCATCGATCAGGACACATGGCGAAAATTTTGCGGCGCGCAGGTTGGTGTTGACCTGGATAAGGATTACAACAAAATCTATAACCGCAGCAATGATTACGGGCAAGATCGCAAGGCAATGAAGTCAGGTGACTTCACAGGCATCCGTGGTATTCCAAACCAGGATATCGTTATGTGGGAGACCATGGGTCAAATCGCCGATCGTAGCGATGACCGGCTTGGCGCCAGTGATCTCGCGATTGTTCAATTTCGCCGTCTCATGGTGAATGCCGTCACTGCATTTCGAGACAACGGCTCTGTTATCGGGCTTGGGGAACCGCGCACTTGCGCAGCAACCATCAGTTCCTTTGAGGGCATGCTTCCCAAAGCAGAAGATTGGCGCAATATAAGTACCGACTCAACGGTGCCGGCTTAATCGGGCATGAATGTGCAATGCATCGAAATCGGACAAAATAAATAGAGGGGACATTGATGGGAAAACTTGCAATTACGGTAGCCTGTGGCAATTATGATCGTATTCGCGCAATTCAGGATGGACGCGTAAATATCGAAGGTTGTGACATCAACTTTCTCAATTTGGATCCGGAAGAGTTATTTTTTCGCGCTTATCGCAATCAGGAATTCGACGTTTGCGAACTCTCGATGAGTTCGTACCTGTTAAGTCTGAGTCGTGGGGTTCGAACACCCTATGTGGCAATTCCCGTGTTTATTTCGCGTACTTTCCGTCATTCCGCTATCTACATCAGGACCGACCGGGGTATCAATTGCCCGGAAGATCTTAAAGGCAAAAAAGTTGGCGTACCTGAATATCAGGTAACGGCGGCATTATGGGCGCGCGCGCTGCTCGATGAGGAATACGGCGTTTCGCCGTGGGATTTCGAATGGTTCCAGGGTGGGCTTGAGCAGCCGGGCAGGATCGAGAAATTCAAGCTGGACCTTCCGCCATCGGTCCGGTTATCGTCGATTCCCGAGGATACGACGCTGGATGCAATGCTTTCATCCGGTGAGCTTGATGCCCTGATCGCTATGCGTCCACCGGCATGTTTTAAGCGAGGCCAGCCGGAAATTACGCGGCTGTTCCCTAATTATCTGTCCGATGAAGCCGCTTATTTTGCGCGTACAAAAGTATTTCCGATCATGCACATGGTAGGCATTCGCCGCGATTTGGTTGATGCGCATCCATGGCTGGCCAGCTCCGTTTATTCGGCATTCGTGGCCGCCAAGGACATCGCTGTCCGTGAATTGGAAAACATCGCGGCGTTGCCGGTGACGCTGCCGTGGCTGGGGCCGTATATGGAACAGACCAAAGCGCTTATGGGCAGTGATTACTGGCCTTATGGCGTAGCGGAAAATTTACCGACATTGAATGCGATGGTGAAGTTTGCGCATCGTCACGGCACCGCCGAACGCCTTTTGCAGGTGGAAGAATTGTTTGCGCCGACAACCCTGGAGCGTCATAAGGTCTGAGAATGGCTCCGCGCCGTCTCGACATGACTTCCTGTCACGATTGATTTTGATGATTACCCAACCCGGCCTACCGCAGACCATGCCGCTGCTTGTCCAGCGTATTGAGCGTATCGCTCTTGATATCTGGCAGATAGAATTTGCAAACGCAAATGGGGACGCTCTTCCCGCGTTTACGGCGGGATCCCACGTATTTGTTTATACACCGGGCGGCATGCTCAGGCAGTACTCTCTTTGCAATAGCCCAAGCGAGACATGGCGTTACGTCATTGCCGTAAAACGCGACAGGTCCGGTCGCGGAGGATCGATAGATCTAGTCGACAACATAAAGGTCGGCGATGTACTGCAGGTTTCTTTACCGCGCAACGAATTTGAATTTGTCGAAGGCGCGCCGCGTTATCTATTTATAGCGGGCGGCATCGGGATTACGCCTATTCGCGCCATGATTACGCAGCTTCAGGCCATCTCGGACGCTCCCTTTAAATTGTATTACTGTACAAGAAATGCGGAATCTACCGCGTTTCTTGAAGAGCTCGGTGCGCCGGAGTTCAATGGAAAAGTTGTTATCCATCACGATAACGGCGACCCCGCGCATGCCCTCGATTTCTGGGATGTGCTCGAAGAACAAGATCATGCACACTTATATTGTTGCGGACCGCGGCCGCTCATGGAGGCCGTGCGCGCAACAAGTGGCCATTGGCCTTCGGCTAGTGTTCACTTTGAAGATTTCGGCGGTGCCGTTCGTGAAAAATCGTCTGATGACAAAACTTTTACGGTGCGTTTGATGCGATCCGATCGCGTAGTGGAAGTACCGGCCGGCATCACCATTCTTGAGGCTTTGCGTACCGACGGTATCAATGTCCTCAGTAGTTGTGAGAGCGGAACTTGCGGTTCATGCAAGACATCGCTGTTGGGCGGCGACGCCGATCATCGGGATTTTGTACTTGCGGAAGATGAAAAGCAGGACAACATCATGGTGTGTGTGTCGCGGGCGAAATCATCCGAGTTGTTATTAGATCTGTAAATTGAAGAGAACGCGAATAATACAGTTGGAGGATATTTGAACGATACATTAGACAACCGCCTAAAAATGCCGGTGGCCATTGTCGGCGGTGGGCCTGTAGGGTTGATGCTTGCCATGTTCCTGGACTTGCATGGAATTACTTCCGTCGTATTTAACGTAGCCCCTTCGGTTCGCATGCATCCTAAAGGCAGTACGCAGAATTCGCGGACGATGGAACACTATCGGCGGCTTGGATTTTCCGAAAAAGTGCGGAAGGCCGGTCTGCCGCAGGATCATCCGACCGACGTCGTTTACTTTACCTATTTCAACGAATGGGAGCTTGCGCGTATTCCCATGCCGTCGGAAGCACAAAAGATGGCATCCGTTCAGCAATCCGATTTGCTCAATCAGGTACCTGAACCGATACATCGCGCCAACCAAATGTACGTCGAAAAAATTCTTTTCGAGGAAGCTTCGAAGCGGCCGGGCATTACCTTGAAATTCGGATGGGAAATCGACTTCATCAAGGAGTTTCCTTCTTCCGTATCGCTCTGCGCCAAAAATATCGCTACTGATGAGCGGGAAGTGTGGGATGCGCAATATGTGGCCGGATGTGATGGAGGCCGAAGCTTTGTGAGGACCTCTTTGAATATCGGGTACGAAGGCTTCGAGAACCTTCAGCAAGCCTTTTTCGGTGGCAGGATGATCTCGACCCATTTGCGCGCGCCTACGCTTTACAGGGATTTTCTTGGTGATAAGCGCGCCTGGCAATACTGGATCGTAAATCCGGAAATTCGTACAGCAATGGTGCCGCTCAATGGCGAAGATGAATTCTTGTTATGGTGCCGCGCCGGTGACGATGATCGGGAAATGGATCAGGCTGCTATCGCCGAGGTGATGAAAAAGTGTGTCGGCGCCGATATTCCCATTGAGGTGCTTGCGCAAGGAAAATGGACCGCCGGCGTGGCTCTCGTAGCAGAGAAGTTTACTTCCGGGCAACGCATTTTCCTCGCGGGCGATGCAGTGCATTTGTTCACGCCCACCGGGGGATTCGGGATGAATACCGGTGTCGACGACGCCGCAAATCTGGCATGGAAACTGGCCGCTGCAATCCAGGGATGGGGAGGCGATTATTTACTCGCCTCGTACGAAGCAGAACGCAAACCTATCGCAGTTCGCAATACAACCGCGGCCAGGGCTTTGGCGACGAACGTCGGGAAAGTTCCTGTACCCGAAATGTTATCGGAAGATACCGAAGCGGGCAGGGCTGCGCGAGCTGCAACCGGCGCGTTCCTATCTACCTTCGGCGACGAATATGATTCTCTGGGCGTACAGCTTGGTGCCCGTTATGATGAATCGGCCATTACCGTTTCCAAGGAAGCACCTCCCCCGGATAATCTCTCGAAATATATTCCCAGTAGCATTGCGGGCGGCAGGGCTCCTCATTTCTGGATCGATGATCGACGTCAAATCGGCAGTTCGATTTATGACCATCTGGGTACCGGATTTACACTGTTGTCCTTTGATACGAAGAACGGGAATTTTGCGCATGCAATGGAGGAGGAAGCCGGTGCGCGTAATATTCCGTTTAAAGTGATCAAAGTAGAAAGTGTCGCTGCCCGAAAACTCTACGGCGTGGATTTCGCATTGATACGGCCTGATCAGCATATTGCCTGGTCCGGGAGTCAGGCAACATTGGCGCCGGCGGCGTTGTGGGATCGTGTCACGGGACACATCGGAAAGAGCGGGCAATGATCGCCGATACCGTGGCAGCGCAAGATATGCATGAAGATGCCCTTGCAAAAAAGTATCAAAGAAAGATACGGCTTGGTGTCGCCGGCCTCGGTCGCGGCTTCATGGCGATGTTCGCACCTCTTGCGTTGCATCCCGGTATTCAACTGGTGGCTTGCGCGGACCCTCGTCAGGAGGCGAGAGACCGGTTTGAATCCGATTTTTCTGCAATCGCTTATGAAACTGTCGAGGCACTTTGCAATAATAGCGATGTGGAGGCGATTTATATTGCGACACCGCATCAATGTCATCGCGAACATGTAGAGCTCGCCGCAAAAAAAGGCAAACACATATTGGTTGAAAAGCCAATGGCGCTGACGCTCGACGATTGCCAGGCCATGTATCGGATTGCGCGGGAGTGCGGCGTCAAACTGCTGGTTGGTCATAGTCACGGCTTTGATCGACCGATAAAGGTGCTCAGGGAGCTGATTGCGTCGAGAGAATTTGGTCCTGTCGGTATGATCAATGCGATTAATTTCACGGATTTTCTTTATCGGCCGCGTCGCATTGAAGAATTATCGACCGAGCACGGAGGCGGGGTAGTGTTCAGCCAAGCGTCGCATCAGGTTGATATCGTCCGATTGCTGGGCGGCGGCAGGGTGCGCAGCGTGCGCGCCAATACCGGTAATTGGGATGCGGCGAGGCCGACGGAGACGGCATATTCGGCGTTGATGACATTCGAAGATGGGTTGTTTGCATCGCTGACATACAGTGGGAATGCGCATTTCGATGCAGATGAATTATGCGGCTGGATAGGCGAGAACGGACTTCCAAAAAATCGGGAAAAATATGGTGAAGCTCGCCGTCTGCTCAAAAATGTGACGTCTGCGGAGGATGAAGAGGCGCTAAAACGGACTCGCAATTACGGCAGCATCGGGTATGTTGGAATGGATTTAGAAGCGGTGAAAAATGTGCATCCGCGTTATCATGAACACTTCGGTTCAATTATTGTTTCTTGCCAAAAGGCAGATTTGCGGCCCGATTCACGCTGTATTACGATTTATGGAAATGAATCCCGTCGCGTGATTCCGCTCGGTGAACCCGCAGTACCCAGATCAGAAGTGATTGATGAATTATACGATGCAGTCGTATCCTGGATTGAGCCTGTACATTCAGGCGAATGGGGTACGGCAAATCTGGAAGTGTGTTTGGCATTTCTGCAATCCGCGCGCGAGCAACGCGATATTCCGTTGCAATATCAAGTTGCGGTTCTGGATACTTCAATCACGTAAAAATCTGTACTAAATTTCTTAAATTCCACCTATTCATTAATATGGCCAGTAAAAAATTAGGTGATAAAAGCTCTCAGGCTATTTTGCGTCATTGGCGTGAAGCCGTCCCCAATGATCGTCTTGCCCATTTGATCAAAGATTCACTGCGCGGCGTGTCGCGCGCTCTTCAAGTCCGCTTGCTGGAACATTCGGTTTCTTTCGGTCACTGGACGTTTCTGCGCATACTTTGGGAACATGAAAGTATCACGCAACGTGAATTGAGCGAACTCGCCGGTGTTATGGAGCCGACGACTTTTGGGGCTCTCAAGTCGATGGAGACGTTGGGATACATTACGCGAAGCAAGTTGCCGCATAACAAAAAAAATATTTATATCGAATTAACCCCTTCCGGCAAAGCGCTGAAAAAAATACTGGTGCCGTTGGCAGAACGGGTTAACAAGATTGCTGTTCGAGGCATTCCAGCCTCGGATATCTCTACCGTTCGAAAATCATTGTTGATACTCATTGAAAACCTGGCAGCTGATGAACCGGACGAAAGCGCGGTGACTTCCAGCGGTGTTCTACGCCATTGGCGCGAAGCTGTCCCCAATGATCGTCTTGCGCATTTGATCAAGGATTCATTGCGGGGGGTATCGCGCGCCTTGCAAAATCGCCTGGGAGAGCATTCGGTCTCTTTCGGTCAATGGACATTTTTGCGCATACTTTGGGAGCATGAAAGCGTTACCCAACGTGAATTGAGTGAACTTGCTGGTGTTATGGAGCCGACAACCTTCAGTGCGCTTAAATCAATGGAGACACTCGGATACATCACGCGAAGCAAGTTGCCGCATAACAAAAAAAATATTTATATCGAATTAACGCCTTCCGGCAAAGCACTGAAAAAAGTGCTGGTGCCACTGGCAGAGCAAGTTAACAAGATTGCTGTTCGAGGCATTCCGGCCTCGGATATCTCTACCGTTCGAAAATCATTGTTGGTACTCATTGAGAACCTCGCAGTTGATGAACAAGAGTGGATTACGGGAATTGTCTCGACGAGAGACTGGGGTGAGCGAATAAATGAAATCAGTAAAACGTTATCCAAGTTAAAAAAATAATACCGATATTGAAAAATTGAAGGACATTCATGAATAAAGTATTCCCCAGCGCGGCAGCGGCGCTGGCCGATATCGCCAAGAACGGGCAGACCATCGCCGTGGGCGGCTTTGGCCTGTGCGGCATTCCCGAAGCGCTGATTGCGGCGTTGCGCGACAGCGGCGTGACCGGGCTGACCGCCATTTCGAACAACGCCGGCGTCGACGGCTTCGGTTTGGGGCAGTTATTGAACACGCGGCAAATCAAAAAGATGATCGCGTCGTATGTCGGCGAG
>DASYCG010000122.1:0-17507 GCA_036500325.1 Herbaspirillum sp.
GCATTCGGCGCACAAATTTTCTTCGACGATCAGGACGCGCATGTACAGCCGGCTTCAGAGGTCGTGCCTTCCGGACGCGTGCCGTACAAGAGCGGCACGCTCAAGCCGAAGCGGATACGTGCGATAAAAACCGTAGCAAAGTAACGCCGTGCCAAATGCCGTTCAGTTCAGGCGCCAGGACGGTGTAGCGCGCTGTGGCGGTATGTTGTGCGCAGTGAGGTAAAGGAGGAGGAGGCCGAAGGCCACCGGGGGACACGAACGGAGTACAACAGCCCGCCACATCACGTCTGACGGCGCCTTCACTGAACAGCATTAAGCGCGGCGCTACTTTGCTACCGCTTTTACGGCACGTATTCGCTTCGGTTTGAGCGTGCCGCTCTTGTACGGCACGCGTCCCGAAGGCACGACCTCCGAAGCCGGCTGCACATGATCGTGCTGATCGTCGAAGAAAATTTGCGCGCCGAACGCCAGCAGCACTTCGCTTTTGGCTAGACCACCAAGGAAAAACGCTTCGTCGATATCGACATTCCATGCGCGCAGCGTGTGGATGACGCGGGAATGCGCCGGGCTGTTGCGCGCCGTGACAATCGCGATGCGCACCGGGCAATCGTCGTCCGGAAACCGCTCGCGGAACTGCAACTGAATGTGCGACAGCTTGCGCAGTAATTCGGTAAACGGCCCTTCGCCCATCGGTTTATGCCGATGGCGGTGTTCATGCAAGGCAAACGCGTCCAGCCCCTTTTCCTTGTAAATCAGTTCGGATTCAGGCGAGAACAATACCGCGTCGCCATCGAACGCAATCCGGATCTGATGATCCGGCGAAACATAATCGGCCGGCGCCGCATATAACTGGGCCGCCGCCACGCCGCCATCGATTGCATCCTGCACATCGGCGGCATCGCGCGATAAAAACAAATCCACTTTGAATGCTTTGAGATAACGCGCGATCGGTTCGCCGCCGGTGAACGCGGCGCGGCTGATGTCCAGCTTGTGCTTGCCGATGGCATTGAAGGCGCGCAGCCCGGTGTCGGGGGAATTATGCGAAATGATGACGACTTCGACCAGGTGCTGATCCGGGATCATCGTGTTCAATTGCAATAGCGATTTGATCAACGGGAACGCGGTGCCGGGCAGCAGCGCTTCGTTTTCATGGGCGCGCTGATAGGCCGAATAGGCGGCGACGCCTTCGTCCTGATAGATGGTATTTTCCAGTTCGAGATCGAACAGGGCACGCGATGAAATGCCGATGACGAGTTTGCCGCTGAGGTCGTAGGCCATGGTTTTAAACGGTGCTTTCGAAGACGCCGGCGCTGCGGTTTTTACGGACTTTGTCCCAGTCGAATACCTGGCCGTTCATCGCTATATACACGCCGGGCGGCAATACTTGCGCCACGCCGCAGGCAAAGCCCAGATTGAACTGGGCATCAGAGCCGTCGATCGCATAGGGAATCATCGCGCCGGTCAGGACGATGGTCTTGAGCAGATTGGCGCGGCCCAGTACTTCGCCGGTTTCGCGCATCGTGTCGGTGCCGTGCACGATGACGATGGCCCGGACGGACGGCGCTACATGTTCGCAGGAAGCCAGCACGCGGCGGCGGTCGATATCCTGCATATCGAGCGAATCCAGCAACGGCAGTTCTTCCAATGTCAGCGGGACGGTCAGGCGTGCGCGGGCAATCATTGCGGGGAGATGACTGACGTCGAATCGCAGCGAACCGGTGAGTTCGTCGTAGTGTTTATCCAGCGTGCCGCCGGTGGCGATGATGTGCAGAGTCATGATCTCGATCGGGTAGTGACTGCAGCGGGCCGCTGCGATCAATAGCGGCCTGTAGTTGTGATTAAAACCACAACTACAGGCCGCTAATCGCCTAGAGTATCAAAACTTGCCGGAATGCGCTGGATTCTCAAGGGAAACCAGTGTTTTTTGCTTATGCTGCCGCCAGGAAAGGGGCATTGCCGTCATTGCCGCTGATATGCGACGGCATCGGCAAAGGCTGGTCGGGATTGGCCAGCAACAGGAACAGACGTTCGATATCGATGGCCTGAATCAGCAGTTGTCCCTTGTTGGCTTTAATGACCTGCGTGACCAGCATGCTCTCGGCGCTGCCGGCGAACGGCGTGTGCGTGATCTGCGAATCGCGGAATTGCGGCACGGCGTGCAATTCGTCGACCAGCAAGCCGATGCTGTGTTCGCCGTTCTGCAGGATCATGACCTGGCTGCCGGCATCGGGCTGCGAGCGGGTGCCGCGCATCAGTTGGCCCAGATCGAACACCCAGATGAACGATTTGCTTTGCTCGGGATTCAGGCTCAGTACACCGATCTGCTCGGGCCGTCCGCCCATCGCGGTCGGCAGCACGCTGCTGAAAGGCACCGCCTCCAGCACGTGCTCTGCACGGATCGCGAACAGGCCGCCGTCGGCGAAGAATGTGGCGTATTCGCGGCCGCCGGCATTGCCCGGTTCGCTTTCCGGCACGAATTCGCTGCTGCTGTTTTTTGCCTGCGCCTGCGCCACTGCGCCGAAGGATTCGAAGACGACTGCAATCACTTCTTCCCGGTAGCCGTCGCTGGTCTTGAATTCGCGATAACCGCTGGATGCGGTGCAGGCGGCGATGGCGTATTGGCCGTCGTGCACGGCGATTTCAGATGCACTGGCGCCGTTGCCGACAGCCAGCAGCGATGGCGAGATCGGCAGTGCCGAGCCGATCGGAAAGCGCGGATCGGTGCCGGAGAGGATGCGGCCGTTGCGATTGACGAAAAATGCCGCCATCTGTTTCTTGGCGCCCAGCCCGCTGCGCAGCATGTTCAGGAATTCGGGAGTCGAATCGAACACGATGCCGATGCCGCCGACCACTGATGTTTCATCGCCGAGCGCGCGGATCGCGGCATGATAAATATAGGTTTCGTTATCGTCGTATAGCGACGTCGCACTGAACGGGCTGACGTAATAATCCTGCCCGCTGCGCAGCGCCAGCACATTCGACAAGGTTTCGTCATCGATATGGCTGTCGAGAATTTCACGGCTTTCCAGATCGCCGGTGCTGGCCAGAATGCGGCCGTTGCGGCCGTAGATATAGATGCGCGTATAGACTGTATACAAGCCGTTGATGTACGTCAGAATGCCGGTGATTTTTTCGATCAGCGCGGCGTCCTGTTCCGGTTGCTCCAGTGCGCTGCGCAGTTCCGGCGTCAGGGCCCACCAGCGGCAATCGTCGGAGCGTTCGTACAAATTGCGATCCAGCAGATCGACCAGCAGATTGGCGGTGAATTCGGCATCGCGCATGCTGGACGCCAGCACGGTCTGGTACAGATCGTGGATCGATTGCGCAAACAGCTCGTTGCTGCGATTGCCGGTTTCGCTGATCTGGTCGAGCACGGTTTTCAGCTTGAGCATTTCGCCTTGCTGGCCGGCCGTCATGACTTGTCCGTTCCAGACGATGCGCCGGATGGTTTTGGCCGCCATCATGATGTCGTACAGCGGCGGGCAGAACGATTCTGCATGGGCCAGCAGCCCTTGCGCCACTTCGGGATCGAGATCGCCCAGCACATTGCTGGCGCTGCCGGAAAACGCCACGTCGACCGGCGTCATGACCTGGCCCTGCCAGCCGGGCGGCCCCGGATAGCCCTGATAACCGGAGGAGGCGATGGTGCTGACCAGATATTGGCGGCCGCAAAACATCAGCAGTTCCGTTTGATCGTTCTTGTTGACCGGCACGGTGGCGCCGACCGGTATCCACATTTCGTCGGAACTGGCGATGACGCGGTTATCGGCATCGAGCAGCAGCATGTTGGAGCGCTCGCGGACGTCGCCGTGCGAAGCGAAAATGCCGGCCATTTCCTGTTCGAAGTGAAAACACAGGCACAATATGCCGATCACCGCGCCGGTGTCGGGATGATGCATGCGGCGCGAGTAGATCAGGGCGCGGTCCTTGCCCGGCCGCAGATCGGTGGCGCGGAAGGTTTCGACGTAATTGCCGGATGCCAGGGTTTCCGCGATCAGCGGATCGGTGCTATGTTCCAGCGGCGTGGATGGATCGATCTGCACCAGAACATCGCCATGCACGTCGATCAGCAGAATTTCATCGTAGACCGTATATTTGTTGCGGTATTCGCGCAAGCGCAGGCGCGTCTTGGCCTGTGCCTCCGGATCGTCGCTGAGGCCGGCGGCGAAACTGCAAAGTTCGCGATCGGTGGCGAGGAAGCCGACGTCGGCGGTGCGCTCATATAGATTGCGTACAACGATGTCGATGACGTATTGTGCCTTGGTGCCGAGTTCGGTGAGAACATTGCTGACCTTTTCATTGACCAGGCTGGCGACCAGTTCGCGTTCAAGCCGGCTGAAGCCGGTGCGCGTCGCGGCCATGGTCGGCAAGATGGTTTTCGCTTCGGTGGGGCAATTCATCTTGGCCGAAGCTTCGATGATGCGCCACATCAGGTTGAGCTCTTGCAGTGATTGTTCGCAGCGGGTGACATCGCGCATGAACGGCAGGAAAGTTTCGGTTTGGATCGCAGTCACTGGCATATGGAGCTCCCCTGAAAATGTTGTCGTTCGGGCCTGCGTACTGCACTCGGATGAAGTTTAAAACGCTTGTCTGTAACACAAGCAAAATGCAGGCCATGCGACTGGAACATTGCGGGAAAGAAACCGTTAATCAAACTACCAACTATCAGCAACCATGAAGCCGATTGCACCGGGCACCGTTATTTTTCATCGCTATCGCGGGTATGGCGTGATCACCAGCGTCAATCTCTTGACCGGCTGGATCGCTGCGCGCTTCGGCAGCGAGGTGCACACACTTGATTTGAATTTGTCGTCGGACGAGGTCGAACATGCCGACGGCACGCCGATCCGGTTCCGCCGCGATCCGCCTGAGCGCATGCCGCATGCACGATTAATGGCGATGGTGGTGCAACTGCACCAGAAGGGCTATCAGCGTTTATATATGTACAGTTGGCCGAAAGCATCGGGTTTGCATTGGCGCTGGCATTTGTTTGCCGGCACGCGCAATTGGGTGGAGCGGCCGTGGCGCGAAGGCTGGTACGGCTCGGGCGCCGATTACAATTTCAATCCGGTGATGGGGTGGGGCGACCGGCCCGGCGCCGATACGTCGGCGCTGGCAACGGCATTGGCGTTAAGCGATCCGGAAGGATTGGCGCAGGCATACGGCCCGGATGAAGATCATGCCGCCTGGTTTGCCGATGTCGCCGCGGCTTTGCTTCCCAACTACGCCTTCCGCCTGGGTTGGGACCAAGGACAACCCATGCCGCAACATTTACCTATCTTTGCAGTCCGCAATGGGGTGCCGCCCTATGCCGGGCCGCCGCTGCCCTGGCCGCCGGGCTGGACCGGACTTTGGCAGACCGGCCGGGTGGCCGATAAAAGCGCCGTGCCGCCGGCGCAATTATCTTCGGGACTCGATGGACTCCCTGGACTCAGTGCGCTTTTAAAGCCTCAGGATTAAGTACGTGCTGATGTTGTCCTGCGGCGAAATCGAGAATGTTCTGAAACGCAGTCCGGAAATACAACTCGTAGCCGTTCTGTTCGACATACCCGAGATGCGGCGTTGCGATGACATTTTCCATGCGCAACAGAGGATCGGTCGGATTCAGCGGTTCCGATTCATAGACATCCAGCGCAGCGTAGCCGGGACGGCCCGACTGCAGCGCTTCCAGCAATGCGCCGGGCGCGATCAATTCGGCGCGGCTGGTGTTGACGATCATGCCGCTGGTTTTCATGCGCTTCAAGTCTTCTGCCTTGACGATGCCTTCGGTGGCCTCATTGAGACGTAAATGCAGGCTGATGATATCGGCCTGTTCGAAAAATTCCTCGCGTGAAGCAGCGACCCGATAACCGTCTTTTTTAGCGGCCGCGGTGCTGCCTTCGCGGCCCCACACAACCACATCCATGCCGAAGGCGCGTCCGTAGCCGGCGATCACGCTGCCGATTTTCCCGTAACTCCAGATGCCCAGCGTGCGGCCCTTGAGCGCCACGCCGAGCAGGTTGAATGCCGGATTTTGCGAGACCGTCTGCCATTGGCCTTCACGCAGATTGCTGATGTATTGCGGGAGACGGCGCGAGGCCGCCATGATCAGGGCCCAGGTCAGTTCAGAGGGGGCAACCGGATCGCCGAAACCTTCCACCAGGGCAACACCTTTGGCCGTGGCCGCGGCGACATCGATGTGGCGGCCGATTTTGCCGGTCTGGGAAATCACCTTGAGCGCCGGTAACTTGTCGATCAGCGCTTTGTCGAATGTGGTGCGTTCGCGAATCAGGACCAGGGCGTCGAACGGCGCCAGGCGGATGGCCAACTGACCGATGCCGCGCGCACTGTTATTGAAAACCTTGACGTCGTGCCCATCTAGCAGCGAGAAACAATTGAGGCGCCTTACTGCGTCCTGGTAGTCGTCGAGAATAGCGATTTTCATGGTATCGAGGCCTTATTGTGCTGCGCGGCGCGCGCAAGGATTTTATGATCGTTGAATAGGGTGCGCGGGCTGGTAATGCCGTGCGGCATACCGGCTGCGCTTTCGGTATTGGATGATAGCGTGAAACATTGAAAAGAGTGGCGGCGTAGCAAATTGACGCAATCTGGATAGGCGTAGATACCTGACTACATTAATCAACTACTTTGCGCTACAAATGGTGCCGCGGGAGTACAATCGTTTTCCCAATCTTTACCAGCAGCGCCTTTTTATTTGTCTTTTTGCCTGCCTTATCAGGAACCGATGCACGATGTCCGAGATCGACTCTATTTGGCTCTGTGTAATTTAGGGGCGAATTTGCAGCGAATTTTTAGACTAAGCGCCGGTTTCGCGGGTTTGTAGGATGACGGTATGCGGCATTTTTGTTTGCCGGCGACCGGTCCGATAAGCCCGAATAAAAGAATTTTCTTACTATTGGAGATCTCCATGAATCAAGCTGTTATGGGCGGTGTCGCCGCACTCAACGTTCCCGATTACGTCAAGCACAAGAAATTGATCGCTTGGGTGGCCGAGATAGCTGCGCTGACACAAGCGTCGGATATTTACTGGTGTGACGGATCGCAAGCTGAGTACGACCGTTTATGCGAACAAATGGTGGCTTCCGGCACCATGAAAAGATTGAATCCCGCCAAGCGTCCGAATAGTTTTCTGGCGCTTTCCAGCCCCGCCGACGTGGCGCGGGTAGAAGATCGCACTTTCATCTGTTCGGCCAAGGAAGAAGATGCCGGTCCGACCAATAACTGGACCGATCCGGCTGAAATGCGCCGCACCATGACCGGCCTGATGTCGGGCAGCATGCGCGGCCGTACCATGTATGTGGTGCCGTTTTCGATGGGTCCGCTGGGCTCGCCGATCGCACACATCGGCGTAGAACTCTCCGATTCGGCGTATGTCGCCGTCAATATGCGCATCATGACGCGCATGGGCCGCGCAGTCTATGACGTGCTCGGCAGCGATGGCGAATTCGTGCCCTGCGTTCATACAGTCGGCGCGCCGCTGGAAGCGGGTCAAAAAGACGTGGCATGGCCATGCAACGATACCAAGTACATCGTGCACTATCCGGAAACACGTGAGATCTGGTCGTACGGTTCGGGCTACGGCGGCAATGCGCTGTTGGGCAAAAAGTGTTTCGCATTGCGTATTGCATCGAACATGGGCCGTAGCGAAGGCTGGCTGGCAGAGCACATGCTGATCCTGGGTGTGGAATCGCCGGCAGGCAAAAAGCATTATGTGGCTGCTGCTTTCCCGTCGGCTTGCGGCAAAACCAACTTTGCGATGCTGATTCCGCCGAAGACATTCGAAGGCTGGAAAGTCACCACGATCGGCGACGATATTGCGTGGATCAAACCGGGTGCGGACGGCAAGCTGTATGCGATCAATCCCGAAGCCGGCTATTTCGGCGTGGCGCCGGGCACCAACGAACAAACCAATTACAACTGCATGGCGTCGATGCGTGAAAACACCATCTTCACCAATGTCGCATTGACCGATGACGGCGATGTCTGGTGGGAAGGCATGACCAAGCAGCCGCCGGCGCATCTGATCGACTGGCAAGGCAAGGACTGGACGCCTGAAATCGCCAAGGAAAGCGGCCGCAAGGCAGCGCATCCGAACGCGCGTTTCACCGTTGCGGCATCGCAAAATCCGGTGCTCGATCCGTCATGGGACGATCCTGCCGGCGTGCCGATTTCGGCATTCATTTTCGGCGGACGCCGTTCCACCACCGTGCCGCTGGTAACCGAAGCGCGCAACTGGGTCGAAGGTGTCTACATGGCAGCGACCATGGGTTCGGAAACCACTGCAGCGGCAGCCGGCCAGCAAGGCGTTGTGCGGCGCGATCCGTTTGCGATGCTGCCGTTCGCCGGTTACCACATGAGCGATTACTTCCAGCATTGGCTGAACATGGGCCGTAAAATAGCCGCTTCGCCGGCCGATATGCCGAAGATCTATTGCGTGAACTGGTTCCGTACCGATGCCGACGGCAAATTCGTGTGGCCTGGTTTCGGCGATAACATGCGTGTGTTGAAATGGATTCTGGAACGTGTTGAAGATACCAAGGGCGTGCGCGTCGGCGGTGTCGATCACCTGTTCGGCATCACACCGCGTTTCGAAGATCTGAACTGGGACGGCCTGGAATTCAATCGCGCGCAATTCGACAACATCACGTCGATCGACAACGCAGCATGGGGCGAGGAAGTGAAATTGCATACGGAGCTGTTCGACAAGCTCAAGCACCATCTGCCGAAGGAATTGCTGGAAGTGAAGACGAAGTTGGAAAAGCGTCTGGCATAAAGGAATCGTTGGACGATAAAAAATCACCGACGCCATATTTGGCGGACGGTGATTTTTTTTGCCTCGCTGTGAGGCATAGCGGTTCTAGTTCTTTAATTAAGGCCGGGAAATAGCCAGAATCTTGGCGGTGGCATTCACTGCTGCAGCCAGCTTGCCGATATCGCGCAATTCTGCGGCGGTAATCCCCAGTTTTTTCAATTCGGCGATATGGCCGGTAACGCAGCCTTTGCACTTGCCGACAATCGATGCCGACAAAGCATAAATCTCGAAGTGTTTCTTCTCGACCCCGCCATGCGTCAGATACGACTGCATGCGAATGCCGGGTTGTTGCGTTTTCAGTTCGGCATCGTCAGCCAGATCCAGATAGCTGTACCAGATATTAGTCATGCCCATGATCGCGGCAGCAGTCTTGGCAGCCGTCGCTTCGGTCGCGGTGCTCAAACCTTCAAACGCTTCAACCAACACTTTGCTGCCGGCAGAAATAGCCGCGGCAATCGCAGCGCCTGCAGCTACTTCGGCGGCCATGCCGGAACGGTTCACAGCGCCATCAAGCGTAATCCAGACGTCCTTGGCATGGTCCGGAAGTGCATCCCGAATTTCGGAAAATTGCATGATAATTCCTAAAGAAAAGTGCCCAGAAAAGCGTGGAAGTGTCGAGTAAGTGTAGCGAGCGGTTCAAGCTGCGGATGAGAAGCAGAGCCGTACTTTAAAGTACGGTGAGCATCGCAACCCGTAGATTGGGCCGCCCGGTACGCTTAATCGGCGCTTCTTACAGTGTCTCGCCGCCTGGGGCGCGGTTACAAGCACAGAGTTCGCCGGTTTGCAGAGCATCCAGAACGCGCAGTGTTTCTTCAGGATTACGGCCGACATCCAGATTGTTGACGGTCACGTGCTGAATGACGTTTTGCGGATCGATGATGAAAGTCGCGCGCAGTGCAACGCCTGCTTCGTGACGGATACCCAATTGATCGATCAGCGAACCGGTGGTGTCTGCGAACTGCCAGTTGCTCAGTTTGCTCAGGTCCGAATGTTCACGGCGCCATGCCAGCTTGACGAATTCATTGTCGCTCGAACCGCCCAGCAATACAGCATCGCGGTCTTCGAAATCACGTGTCAGCTTGTTATAGGCAACGATTTCGGTAGGGCAGACAAAAGTGAAATCCTTAGGGTAGAAATAAAGGATTTTCCATTTGCCTGGGAAAGATGTTTCTGTGATGGTTTCGAAAGCGGATATGCCGTTTTCTTCTGGCAGGTTGAAGCCTGGCTTGACGCCTTCAACTTTAAATGGGGCGAGCGATTGACCAATAGTTTTCATAATGAGTAGTCCTTTCGATAGAAAAATTAAATTATATACAAAAGATTGATAGTTTCTAGTTGTATATTTCTATGAGCGCGATAGGTAAGTAAAATTCACCGGCTTCGACGGATTTGAAAGAGTATCAGAGTTGTATGACTTGGGTATGAGAGCGCTCGAATGGTTCAAGTCGAATGGTTCAAGGCAACAAATGAATATGAAGGGAATGAGGGACGTAAAAAAGGATCCGCGCGGGATCCCTTTTTGCTGTATCGCTTATTTGAACATTACTTGAACATCAACAGCATCGAATCCCATGCGCGGCCGAAGACACTGGCTTGGCCGATCTGTTCCAGGGCCACCACCGGCAGTTCGGTAATAGTGGCGCCGTCCAGCGTGATTTTCAGCGTACCGACTTTACTGTTCTGCGTGATCGGCGCGATCAACGGATCGTTACGGGCCAATACCGGCTTGAGCTTGGCGGCACTGCCGCGTGGCACGGTGACATAGACATCATGGTTGAAACCGATTTTGACCTTGCCTTGCGAACCCTTCCAGACATCCGAATTGTCGACCGCCTGACCCTTCGAATATAGTTTGACCGCGTCGAAATTCTGGAAACCCCAGTTCAGCAGTTTCTGATTTTCCTGGGTACGGACCTGATCCGAAGTGGTGCCGATAACGACGGCGACCAAACGGCGTTCACCGCCAGGAATTGGACGCTTGGCCGATGTGATCAGCGAAAAACCGGCGCTGGAAGTATGGCCGGTTTTCATGCCGTCGACGGTTGGGTCCAGCCACAGCAGACGATTGCGGTTCGGTTGGGTGATGTTGTTATAAGTAAATTTTTTGACGGAATAATAGGTCTTGTAGAAATCGGGGAAATCGACGATCAGGCGATAGCACAATTCCGATAAATCGCGCGCCGATGAATAATTGTCCGAGCTCGGCAAACCGTGTGAATTACTGAAACGCGTCGCCTTCAGTCCCATGCGTTCGGCTTCGCGGTTCATCAGCACGACGAATGCATCTTCGGTGCCGGCGACAGCTTCGGCCACGGCAACCGCGGCGTCGTTGCCGGAAACGGCAATCAAGCCGTACAACAGATTATTAACGGTGACGGGCTTATTCGGTTCGATGAACATTTTGGAACTGCTTGGATCGATTTTCCAGGCGTTGACCGAGACATTCACCGTTTGATTGACATCGAGTTTTTTGTCGCGGATGGCTTCGAATGCCACATAGGCGGTCATCAGTTTGACCAGCGAGGCCGGTTCGATGCGCAAGTCCGCATCTTGTGAAGCAATGATCTGATCGCTGTTGGCGTCCAGCAGTACCCAGGATTTGGCTGCAACCGATGGCGGCGGCAGCATTTGCGCCATGGCAGCGGATAGGGAGAATACGGTTGCGGCGATACCGGCAATGAATTGTTTGATCATTTGAACACTAAGAGTTGGCGCTCGTCGTAATAAAGGACGGGCAAGTCGGGTTGAAAATGGCGCCAGGCGAAAGGCAATGGCGAGTTGGCCCGGCGATTATAAACCGTGCTGCGGCGATGTCCCAGCCTCGTTTTGAGGATCGCAGGAAGGAAGGGTAACGCAATGTAACTTTATGGTGGTTGTGGAATTACAGCTCTTCGCGGCAGTTGATGCCATTCAGTTAAGGCGCTGTCAGGCGGGGCGTGGCGGTATGTTGTACTCCGTTCGCGTTCCTCCGATGGCCTGCGGCCATCTCCCTCCTTTACCTCCCTGCGCACAACATGCCGCCACGCCCCGCCTGACAGCGCCTTAACTGAATTCAGCGATGCCACATCTGGATTACCAGATTTTTAATGTGATGCAGTTTGCGATGGAAGAAGTGACCGGTGGCAGGGATTACCATGACCGGAATATCCAGCGGCGCGGCCCAGTCGAATACTGCCTGCAACGGAATAGTGTCATCGACTTCGCCGTGGATCAGGATGGTATTGGCGGGTACTTCGGGCATCGGCCATTTGCCGGCGGCGGCGCCGACCAGCACCAGGCGTTCGGCCGGAGTTTGCTGTGCGATCAGGCGCTGTTGCAATTGCGCTTGCACAAAGGTGCCGAACGAGAAACCGGCCAAGGTCAGCGGCAAGCCCGGATAGCGGCTCTGCATATGCGCCAGCAGCAAAGCCATGTCGTCGGTCTCTCCGTTGCCTTCGTCGTAGGCTCCGGCCGACGCGCCGACGCCGCGAAAATTCATCCGGACCGCAACATAACCCAGCGCCAGCATGCTGCGCGCCAGCGTTTGCGCGACCTTGTTGTCCATGGTGCCGCCGAACAGCGGATGCGGATGGGCGACCAGCGCCAGGCCGCGCGGCGCGGGAAAATGATCGGCATCCGGCAGATCCAGCGCGCATTCCAGTGCGCCGGCTGCACCGGTCAAGGTAAAACGTTCGGTGTGAGGTGTCATGACGGTGTCGTTAAATACGGCTAGGCAGCCTGGCCTATCGGGCCTGATGTTGAAGATTAAATTTTTAGCCGGTCGACGATTTTTCCGCCGACGATGTGCGAATCGATGATTTCATCGATGTCATCGTTATCGACATAGGTGTACCACGTGCCTTGCGGATAAATCGCGATCACCGGGCCTTCTTCGCAGCGTTCCATGCAGCCGGCCTGATTGATCCGGACTTGGCCGGGGTTGTTCAGATTGAGTTCCTTGATGCGCTTTTTGGCATGCTTTTGCGCCGATTGCGCGCCTTTGTTTGCGCAGCATTCGCGGGTGCCGGGTTCGCGCTGGTTCATGCAAAAGAAGACGTGATGCTGGTAGAAAGGTTGATCGCTCATTGTAGGCAGTCTCAATCTGTGTTCGGACTTATGTGGGGCTCGATTTTCGGATTTTGTCCGGATTTATCTCGGAATCATACTAAAGTTTCTTGCGTCGCACCGGATAGCGCAAAAACCACAATGCAAAAAATGGCCACAGAACCGACAGAAACTGCGCGGCGCCGTTGAAATTAAGAAATTTCCCCTGTACCCAGGTTTCCAGCGTCGAGATGAAATACGGGTTCGGCGGGAGCAGATTAATGATGAACAGGCCGGCAATCAGCGCGTAGGAAGCGATGCGGCGCTGGATGGCGTTCGGTAAGAAAGCCAGCGGTATCAGCAAACCACCGCCGATCAACAAGCCTCTGAGAGAGGCCGGCGTCAGTGAAACGAAGGCATTTTCCGGCGCAAAGAACAGGGCGCTGGAAAATATCTTGACCAACAGCGCGCTCGATACCAGCGCCAGCACCAGCAACAGGCGCGGCGCGCTTTTGCGCAGTAACACCAGTAAAGTCAGGACGCCGCCGATCAGGCCGCAAGCTGTAATGATCACTTCGGACAACCAGTATTGTTCACTGGATAAGGTCGCGCCGTTGGACAGCCAGGTGGCCAGATCGACCGGTTCGACCAACAACGTCGACAGCCAGGCGGACAGCGCGCTGAATAACTGGCCCAGGCCGAAAAAGTGACTGACCGGATAAATTTGCGCCAGCGGCCACAACCCGACAACCACCAGTCCGCGTCCGGCGCCATCGTTCATCCAGCGCCGGCGCAGGTCCAGCAGGCGGCTGTTTTCCAGCAGATGGCGACGGCAGATCGCTCCTATCGATGCGCCCAGCAGCGCGCCGGCGGCATTGGTGGCGAGATCGAGATTCGAGGCGACGCGGGTCGGCAAATACGTCTGCACCGCTTCCATCGTGCCGGACATCAGCAGCGTCGCCGCCAAAGCCACGAGGACGGCTGCCGCTCCGATAATCCGGGGATGCAGCGCCAACACCAGCAACAGGCCGAACGGCGCATAACCGGCGACGTTGGTGACGATATCGAAGTCGGTCCAGTAGTACGGCAGCGGTGCGTTCAGGTACGCCAGCGGGTGGATGCCCAGATCGTGCCAACCGGAAAACGGATACCAACTGGCGTAAACAATCAGGCAGGTATAAGCCAGCAGCGCGGCCCGCGCGAAGGGCGAGGCCGTCGTAATGGGTGCGACGGAAGATTCAGTGGCTTGCATTGTGGCAGTCTTTAACTTTCTTGCCGAGGGTAACCGATTTCATCAACGCACGCATCCCCGTTACAATGTCGCGCATGACATCTTCCCTTTCTTCCAATTTGGATGCGGCGCGCATCGCCGCGCTGTGTCTCGGGCCCGCTGCCGCAGTCGATATTGTGACAGTGGCGTCGACCGGCTCCACCAATGCCGATCTATTGGCGGCAGTGCATGGAAATCCGCTGCAGATGCGGCCGACGCTGCTGGCGGCGCAAATGCAGACGGCGGGACGTGGCCGCGCAGGCCGGGTCTGGCATACCGCACCGGATGCAGCGCTGACCTTTTCGCTGGCCTGGAAATTTCAATGCGCCTTGCCGGGTTTGGCGGGCTTGCCGTTGGCGGTCGGCGTGACGCTGGCCGAAACGCTGGCGGCGCTGGAGCAGCCGGTGCAATTGAAATGGCCTAACGATTTATTGCAGGATGGCGCCAAATTGGGCGGGATTCTGATTGAAACCGTGGGTGAGAAACAAAGCAATAAGCAAGGTAATAAGCAAGATGATCGGCAAGGCAGGGCCGAGGCGACCTGGGCCGTGATCGGCATCGGGCTGAATCTGGCTTTGCCGGAAGCGCTGCGCAGTCAATTCAATAGCGCCAACGCGACGGCTTTGCTGGCGCTTGAACGGTCGCAATTGCTGGCGACGCTGCTGAACCGCCTGGCCGCCGCGCTGGTGGAATTCGAACGGGATGGATTCGCGCCATTTGCTGCACGCTGGAATGCGTATCACGCCTATGCGGATCAGGCGGTTAAAATTCTCGACCGGGGCGAGGTATTGCAGCAAGGCGTTGCGCGCGGCGTCGACGATACCGGACGTTTATTGCTCGATACCGATGACGGCCGCATGACGATAATGGCCGGCGATGTGTCGCTGCGCTTACAGGACTAGGACGTACACAATGCTGTTATTCATCGACGCCGGCAATACGCGCATCAAATGGGCGATGGCTGCCGATGACGCCGCCATCGAAGCCGGCCGAATGAGCGCGGCCTGGTTGCATTCCGGCGCGGTGGCGCGTGCGGATTGGGCGCAACTAAATACGATCTGGCGGGATGCCTTGAATGCTGCGGGCGCGGATGCCGGGCAGGCGATTCTGCGGCGGGTATTGATTTCCAATGTGGCGGGTGTCGCCTTGCGCGATCAATTGCAGGGCTTGCTTAGCCAATTTCACCAACAATCGAGTAACGCAGGCAATCATCCCGCACCGCACATCGAATGGCTGATTTCGCAGGCGGCATTGGGTTGTATACAAAACAAGTATCTGGAACCGGCGCAGCTGGGCTGCGACCGTTTCGCAGCGGCGATTGCCGCGCATGCATTGTTTCCCGGCGAGGCGCTGGTGGTGGCGACCTGCGGAACAGCGACCACGATCGATGCGATCACACCGGATGGGGCGTTTATCGGCGGCATGATATTGCCGGGCCTTGGTCTGATGGCGACTTCGCTGGCCCTCAATACGGCCCAGTTGCCGCAGATCGCGGAAATCGATGCGGCCACTGCGCTGTTCGCAAACAACACGCAGCAGGCCATCGTTTCCGGCTGCATCTCGGCGCAGACCGGCGCGATCGAGCGCGCAGTGCGGGAACATCGAAAACAGTATGCCGATGTCCGTTGTATTCTGGCTGGCGGTGCGGGGGCTTATCTGACTTCTCATCTGGCCGAGCCGCACGAAAGCCTGGATAATCTGGTACTTATCGGCTTGCATGTACTGGCGACGACTTATTCTTCGATCTGATCGATCTATGCTGAAAATCCTGTTCTGGCTCTTGGTGGCGATTAACGGCGCATTATTTGCGCTGGGACAGGGCTTGCTGGGAAAACACGTTGTGCAGCGCAGTGAGCCGCAACGGCTGGCACAGCAACTGAATCCGGAGCAGTTGGTATTGACGCCGCCTGCGGCTGCACCGGCAAAGCCCGCGCCAATTGTTGCGGCCGCGGTTTCGCCGCCTGTAGCGCCGCCGGCTTCGGGCGCTTCCACGGCGACGCCGATGACGGCAGCGGCAGCCGCGCCGTCGCCTGCGCCGGCCGCCACGCCGCCAGCTGTCAAGGCAACTCGGGCCTCGGTCGCAATTCCAGCCTCAACGCCGGCACCGACGCCAACGCCAACGCCAACTTCAGCGTCAGCCTCACCGTCGGCATCGACCCCGCCATTACTGGCCTGCGTTGAAATCGGCAATTTCGATCCCGGCGAAGCCAAATCGTTTCGGGCCCGGCTGGCTGCGGCCAAACTGAGCACACGCCCGGCCCAGCGCAATGTGCAGGAAGTTGCCAGCTATATGGTGTTTATTGCCGCCGAGGACGGCCGCGAGGGCGCCGGTCGCCGGGCCGCCGAACTGCGCCGTCTGGGTCTAAACGATTTTTACATCATGCCGGATTCGTCGCCGATGCGCGATGCCATCTCGCTCGGTATTTTCAAGACCGAAGCAGCGGCCAAAGCCTATATCGGGCAATTGATTCCCAAGGGTATTCGCAGCGCCCGCATTAGCGAACGTACGGCCAGCACCAATAAAGTCGCCTTCCGCCTGCGCGATCTTAATACAGCCGATCAGGCCGGTTTTGCCACGCTGGCATCGGCATTCCCCAATCAGACGAGGCGCGACTGTCGCGATTGAGTGACGGAATCCGATTCAGTCGTTCAGCCGACTATGGCGGGCTATGCTTTCGTTGTAGAATCTCGCTCAATCCGACGCTCTCCGACTTCCCTCTCTCCACAGGACCTGTGACATGACAGATTTGACCGACCTCACCCACGTTGCGCCGCAGATTAAAGCGGAGATTCTGGCAGAAGCCCTGCCGTATATCCGTAAATTCCACGGCAAGACCATTGTCGTCAAATACGGTGGCAATGCGATGACGGAAGAACATCTGAAACACGGTTTTGCGCGCGATGTGATTTTGCTGAAACTGGTCGGCATGAATCCGGTGGTGGTGCATGGCGGCGGTCCGCAGATCGACAACGCGCTCAAGAAAATCGGCAAGCAGGGCAGCTTCGTGCAAGGCATGCGCATCACCGATGAAGAAACCATGGAAGTGGTGGAGTGGGTGCTGGGCGGCGAAGTGCAGCAGGATATCGTGATGCTGATCAATCATTACGGCGGCCAGGCAGTGGGCCTGACCGGCAAGGACGGCGGCTTGATCCGCGCCCGTAAAATGTTGATGCCGGACCGCGAACATCCGGGCGATTTTCTGGATATCGGCTTTGTCGGGGAGATCGAAGCGATTAATCCGGCCGTGGTCAAAGCGCTGCAGGACGATGCATTCATTCCGATCATTTCGCCGATCGGTTTCGGCTACGACGGTCAGGCCTACAACATCAATGCCGACGTGGTGGCAGGCAAGATCGCTGAAATTCTGCACGCAGAAAAATTGATCATGATGACCAATATTG
>DASYCG010000123.1:0-20713 GCA_036500325.1 Herbaspirillum sp.
CCGTTGCTTTGCACCCGGACCGTCGCGCCTTCGAACGGCCCCATGCCGGTGCCTTCGACAAAATTGGCCATGCCGATGCCGATGAAACGGCCCTGTTTGCGCGCCTCGATTTTGCGTGCCGCGAAGCCGGCGTAATCGGCCCGATCGAGAGCGGCCTGCTGGCAGGCCGGATAATCGCCGCTATCGTATTTGAGTGGCTTGCCGTCGCGGTAGATAAATCCGACGTCGTAAGGCATCTGCGAACTTTGCACCAGGTTGCGCCGCCGCAGTTCTGCACGATCAAGGTCCAGCGTGCGGGCCGCCTTGTCCAGGATACGTTCCATCGCAAACACTGCCTGCGGACGGCCCGCGCCGCGCACCGGCGAGGTCGCACATTTATTGGTAAACACCACGTCGAGCTCGGCGCTCATGGCAGGAATCACATACGGGCCCGGCGTGGTGGTGATCGAGATGTACGGCGTGATGATGCCCCACGGCAGAAATGCGCCGTTATCGTGAATCATGTTCAGCCGCACGCCGCGGATCTTGCCATCCTGCTCAAGTGCAACGCCGATGGTCCACCATTGATCGCGCTCCTGCGTGACCGACAGGAAATGCTCGCGCCGGTCTTCAATCCATTTCACCGGACGCTTCAGCACCACCGCCGCGATGGCGACCAGCGCTTCCTCCGGATAAAACGGCAACTTGGGACCGAAGCCGCCGCCGACGTCGTTCATGATGACGCGCAAATGTTCAGGGTTCCATTCAAGCAATTCAATCAGATTCTTCTTCTCGTGATGCGGCGCCTGGCCGGACGACCATACGGTCAGTTGGCCGGTCGAAGCATGGTATTCCGCCGCATAGCCGCGCGTTTCCATCGGATGCGCCGAACCGCGATTCTGCCAATAGGTTTCC
This sequence comes from Herbaspirillum sp., assembly GCA_036500325.1. GTDB lineage: Bacteria > Pseudomonadota > Gammaproteobacteria > Burkholderiales > Burkholderiaceae_D > Herbaspirillum. Next base: position 895 of record DASYCG010000123.1, read on the forward strand.
TCGACAATATGCGGTGCGTCCTTGAAGGCTGCATCGATGTCGCCGAAACCGATATTGATATGCGCCACGACATTGTCCTTGGCATCGGTATGGCACAGCGGCGAGCCCGGCTTCAGGCCCTCGCGGCAATCGGCTACAGCCGGCAACGGTTCGTAGTCGACTTCAATCAGCGCGCAGGCATCCTCGCCGATATAACGGCTGTCGGCCACCACAAACGCCACCGCTTCACCGGCGAAAGTCACTTCCTTCGAGCACAATATTTCCTGTGCCCGATCCAACCGGATTGCCGGATTGGGCAACATCGACGGCGCGCGGCCGCGGGCGCGCTCCGGCAGATCGGCGTTGATATAGACGGCGTGCACGCCTTTCAGGGCCCGCGCCGCCGTGGTGTCGATCGAGATGATTTTTGCATGTGCATGCGGACTGCGCAGTACCGCGCCGTGCAGCATTTCATTCAAATGCAAATCGTCGACGTAACTGCCTTGGCCTTTCAACAATTTTTCGTCTTCGCTACGGACGACGCGCTTGCCAATGAAACGGGTATCGCCGGTAGTAACGCCCTTCAGATCGGAAATATCCATTGCGTTACTCCACTGAAAGCGATTGGTTGGCGGATGATGAAGCCGATGCAGCAGGCCCGCCGCTCCCGGCTTCGCGCAAACGTCTTGCCGCCAGCAAGGCGGCGGCAACGATTGGCTGATAACCGGTGCAACGGCATAGATTGCCGGTGATCGCTTCGCGTACTTCGGCTTCGCTCGGCGCGTCGGTTTCATTGAGCAATTCAGTCAGCGTCATCAGCATGCCCGGCGTGCAGAAGCCGCATTGCAGCGCATGGCATTCCCTGAACGCCTTTTGCAATTCGTTCATCGTGCCATCCGCGGCAGCCAGACCTTCCACAGTGGTGATCTCATGGCCGTTGGCTTGCACAGCAAGCGTCAGGCAGGACCGGGCAGTGCGGCCGTCGAGCAGCACGGTGCAGGCACCGCAAACCCCATGTTCGCAACCGTAATGGGTTCCTGTCAGATTCAGATCGTGGCGCAGGAAATCGCCGAGCATCCGGCGCGGTTCGACTTCGCGTTCGTAAGTCACGCCGTTGACGACGGTTTTAACGTTCAGATTATTCATTTCACATCCAATCTATGACGGTCGTTTGACGCGTGAAAATGCAGTCCGCAAAGCGCGTTCGGTCAACAGGCCGGCCAGATGCCGGCGGTAATCGCTGCTGACGTGGGCGTCAGACATGACATCGATTTCGCTGGCGGCGGCGCTGGCGAATTCAATCGCCGCTTCATCCATCGCGCGGCCGCGCAAAACGGCTTCGACGTCATACAGCCGCACCGGGCCGGCGGCAACGCCGCATACTGCCAGAGCAACCCGATCGAGCCGGCCCTGCGCATCGGCCGTGCAAAGTGCGGCGACGCCGACAATCGCGTAATCGCCATGGCGGCGGGCGAATTCCTCAAATGCATAGCCATGTCCGGCGGGCCAGATATCGAGCGCCACGCCGACCAGCATTTCGCCCTCTTCCAGCGCCGGGGTCATATACATCCGGGCCCAGTCGGCCATCGGCAGTTCACGCAACTGCACGCCATCGCCATCTTGTGCGGCAATGGTCAGCACACCGTCGAGCACCGCGGTGAAACAAGGTTGTTCGGAGGAAGGATCGAGTTGGCACAAGGCGCCGCCATAAGTGCCGCGATTGCGTATCTGCTTATGGCTTACCAGGCTGTAAGCCTCGGGAATTAAAGGTGTGTGCTGCGCGACCAGCGGCGACAATTCGATATCGCGTTGACGCGTCATGCTGCCGATATGCAGCCGGCCGTTTTTCTCTTCGATGCCGCTGAGCGCATCGACGCCGTTCAAGTCGATCAGATGACTGGTCATCAGATACCGGAAGTTCATCATCGGCATCAGCGACTGGCCGCCGGCGAGCAATTTGGCGTCCGGCAGGGAAGCCAGTAATGCGACGGCTTCGGCGAGCGATTTCGGCGCGTGATATTCAAACTCACTCGGTTTCATTGTTACTCCTGTTGCGGGTCATGCATGTCAGTGCAAGGTATGGCGCGGCCAGCCGTGGCGACGGCCCGTGCCATCCATGTTTTTACTTGGCGCCGAAAAGCCGTGCGAAAAAATTGCGGATCGATTGCCACATTGCCTGGCGCACCAGCGAACCCGCGTCGAGCGGGACTACCGGGGCGGCAGGCGGGCGGGATGCCGGCGCTGCGGTCGATGCCGGATCTGGCGCCGCGCCTGACGCGCCGGTCGATGCTGAAGCAGACGCTGAAGTTGACGCTATATTCGCCGCCGGCGCTTCGATCAGCTTGGTCAGATTTTTGGCGAACTGATTCAATAATTGCTGCGACAAAGCTTCGATCATGCCGGCGCCGCGTCCATATTGCGCAACCGAGCCGGACAGATTCACATCGGACACGACATCCACCTGGGTCTTGCCGTCCTGATCGACTACGCTGACACGAATGTTGGCATCGGCGCCGCCGCGCCCTTTGGTATCGGTGCCGCTGGCCGTGACGACCATGGTATGGTCCTGATCGTTTTGCGCGGCAATCTTGAATTTGCCGGCGAACTTCAACGTCAACGGACCCAGCTTGACCGTGAAGGCCCCTTTATAACCGCCATCCGATTGCGGCTCCTGCAATTCGGCGCCCGGAAAACACGGTGCGGATAATTCAATGTCCGTCAACGAGCGCCACACAACGTCAAGTTTCGCATCGACCACAAATGATGAACGAATAGTGATTGCCATACTGCCTCCTAAGGACGATCGCCGGGGATCGTCGCCGCCATTCGATTATTGGAAATATTGCAAATTAATCTGTGCCGCCAATATTTCAGGCCGCCAGAAATTTGTCGAAAACCGGTATGAAAAGATCGTGCATTTCGTAAGCGCCGAAGTGTGATGCGCCGGGAATGACCACGAAATTCACCTCCGCCAATCCCATTGCGTCCGAAATGCGCTTGGACAATGCAGGCGGAATACTGGCATCGGCGTCGCCCGCCACCACCAGCGTCGGCGCCTCGACTTTGGCAAGACCATCCAGGTTATCCAACAGCGAAATGGCCTGCCAGTTCGCGCTCCAGCTATACCAATCGTCGGCCAGCAAGCGTTCGCGGCAACGCTGCACCAGATCGGGCCGCGGGCTGTCGGCCAGGAACCAGCGCGCCAGCGTATCTTCGGTGACTTCGGTCATCGAACCGCTGCGCTGCAGATCGCCGCGCGCCAGAATGCGCGGACGGACTTCGTCCGGGAACACACCAGCGGTTGCGCACAGAATCAGCGAAGCGACCAGTTCGGGCGTTTCAATGGCAATGCGCTGCGCGACCATGCCGCCCATCGATACGCCGATGAAATGCGCCGACTCGATGCCTTCTTTTTTTAACAGGGCTGCTATATCGGCGGCGTGATCCGACAAGCTGATCGGCGCGGTAACTGGCGTCGATTCGCCATGCCCGCGAAAATCGATCGCCAGCACATCGCAGGAAGTACGCCAATGCTGCACGTATTCATCCCAGCAATGGCGGTCGACACCGATCGGATGCAGTAATACCAGAACAGGGCCGCTGCCCTGGCGGGAATACGCCAGACGGCCCGAAGGAATTTCGCTGAACTGTGGATTGGACATGGATCGGCCGGCCTCAGGATGCTTCGCCGTCCGACTTTGCCTTCAGTGCGACCACCACCGCCTTGGCGCGCCGCAAACCTTCGGCAGCGACAGGAATACCGGCATACACACCGGCCTGCAGGATCACTTCGGAAATTTCTTCTTCGGTCACACCGTTATTGATGGCGCCGCGCACGTGCACTTCGAATTCGTGCCAACGGCCCATTGCAGCCAGCATCGCCAGATTGAGCATGCTGCGGATCGGCCGCGCCAGACCGGGACGGCTCCAAACGTTGCCCCAGCAAAAATCTTCTGTAAATTCGAGAAAAACGGTATCGAAAAGATGCGGCGCAGCGGCGCTTTGGGTATGCGACGCACCCAGCACCTCCTCACGAATCTTGGCGCCGATAACCCGGCGCGGGGATTTGACTTCTTGCATAGGAACCTCTCGAATGTTCTTTTAAGTAGGATTGTACGATTGTATTGCAGATGACAGTATTATTGCGGTGACAGTATAGTTGCGCGATCAGACTGATGTCAATATTATTGTATGACGAGAGAACTCTAATATAATGTCGCCTTGGATATCACTCACGTTAACGTCCTGCATCATTTCCTTACCCTTACACCGCTACCAGGCAGAATGAATACAAATCGCCAAGTTCTTCGTCCCGCTTCCACCCTGCGCCAGCAGGTTATCGAGGGCTTGCGCCTGTGTATTACCGATCTGACCTTCCGTCCGGGCGATCGTTTGATCGAGCGTGAACTGTGTGAAATGCTGGGAGTAAGCCGTACGCTGATACGGGAGGCGCTAAGCCAGTTGATGGCCGAAGGCCTGATTCAGAATATCCCGCATAAAGGCCCGATCGTCGCGGTAATTACGCAAACGGAAGCAAAAGGCTTGTATGAGGTACGCGCTACGCTGGAGGCGCTGGCCGGCAGAAACTTTACCGAGCGCGCCACGCTTGAACAGCGGGCTGCGCTGGTCAATGCGTTTAAAGAGATCCAGGATTTAAAGAAAACGGAAACGCAATCCCAGGAAGCAACCCTGCTTTTTCTGAAGCAGAAGGCAAAACTTTACGACGTGCTGCTTGAAGGCGCCGACAACCCCATTCTCACCGACATGCTGCGGCTGATACACACCCGAGTCATGATGCTGCGCGCGACCACCCTATCGCAACCCGGCCGGCTGGCGCAAAGCTATGAAGAAATCACCGCCATCGTCGATGCAGTGGCGCGCGGAGATGCCGAAGGCGCAGCGCTGGCGTGCCAGCGGCATGTCCAGCAGGCAGAAAAACTGGCCGTTCAGGTACTCGCCGATATCCCCTGAAATCGGCTTGGCCGTTTAGTCACACTCTTAGTCACGTTTTTAAATTACATCGTCCCGCCTATAACGGCAGGCATCGCTTGATGCCTGCCTCGTTATCAGATTCATCAGCTTCACTTCCTCAGTAACAATTTCCCAAAATCAATTTTTTCGCCAGAGGCCAGTATTTTTTGTGGTCTGCAGAACGGCTGTATCCATTTTTTATTTCTCGCTCGCAATTTAATAATACGTATTGCAATAACATTGTATTACTGCATATAATCCGACATCAAATGGACAGGATAGTCCATATAAAAGATGCAGGAGGAGACGAGACAATGAGAAACACACATCAATTCGCATACGTCGACACGAAGAACCGCCGCATATCCGGGGTTCAAATCATTAAAACATCCGCTGTCGATGCAGACCTTTTTGCGCCCTTCCAAATACTGGACGGATGTCGCCACTCATATTTCATCTCCTCGCTTCATATCTGTCATTCAAGGCATTGCTATTCATTATTTTTAATTCACTAGTATTGGAATCATCTTGAACGCAAATACGCTTAACCCTGACGCCGCGAGCGGGACGGCAAGGGAAACGGAACCGCTTCCTAAACCGGAATCGGAATCGACGAAAGTTTTCGACGTCGGCATCAATGAGAGTTTGCCGCTGTCGCAACTCGGCTTGCTTGGCTTGCAAAACGTCTTCGGCATGACCGGCATGTTTGTATTCCCCGGCATCCTGGGGCGGGCATTCAATCTGGCGCCCGAGCAGATCGCTTATGTTTACGGCATGACCTTTATTGCATGCGGCATCATCACGGTTCTGCAATCGGTGTGGCTGCTGCGTTTGCCGATCGCGCAAGGTCCTTACGCCGGCAGCTTCGGCGCACTGATGGCCGTCGGCCATCTGCAAGGCGGCGGACTCGGCACTGCGTACGGCTCATTCTTCGTCGCTTCGCTGATCTGGTGCGTATTGACGATTCCAATCAAAGGCCGCAGTTGCATCGGCTTTTTCGCACGCCACATCCGCTTGCCGATCATCTCCGGCATGATCGTGATGCTGATCATGATTCAAATCTCCAGCGTCGCATTACCGACCTGGATCGGCCAGCGCACCAGTCCGGGCTTCCCGTTGATTAACCTGTTGTCCGGGGCGGTTGCGGTGGTCGGCATCATCGTTGCCACCTTGTGGGGCGGCCGCCTGCGCCGCGGCGCGATTCTGATCGGCATCGCAGCCGGCACGCTGTGCTACACCTTCTTCAGCCCGATTTCCTTTGCCGCAGTCGCCAGCGCGCCGCTGATGGTTGAGCCGCATATCTTCCCGTTTGGCTTCGGCGTGAACGCAGATCTGGTGGTGGTGTTCCTGCTGGTGCTGATACCGGCCGGCATGGGCTCGATGGCCTTGTACCAAACGGTCGCCGAATGGGGTAACGAACCGCTGTCGGCAGGCCGCATGTCGGAAGGCTTGTTCGGGGTTGCCATCGGTTCGGTGATCGCCGCGGTATTCGGCGGTTTCAGTACAGTCGCTTATCCGGACAATGTCGGTATTCTGCGCGCAACGCGGGTCGGTTCACGCTACGTGACGCTGACTGCGGGCCTGTTCCTGATCATTCTCGGCGGCTGCATCAAGTTCGACATGCTGCTGGTATTGGTGCCGTTGCCGGTCATCTCGGCTGCCGCGACTTTGCTGTTCGGCATTGTGTTCATGCACGGCGTCCATATGCTGGCCAAGGTCGAATGGAACGACCGCCGCCTGATCTGCACCGGCCTGTCCTTTTTGATCGGACTCGGCGGCTTGTTCGTCTCGCCTGAAGTGCTGCATACCATGCCGCTGATGATGCAACTGGTGCTGCAACAACCGGTTATTTCCGGTGGGCTGACGTTGGTGATTTTGCATTCGCTGTTATGCGGCGGTGACAAAGCACCGGCAGTCGCGACTGCGAAGTAAAGTCCCGTCGAATACAAATAAAAAAGCCGGCATCTATTGAATGCCGGCTTTTTGTCTAGCCGCGCTTGGCCACCAAGGTCAAAATATCGTACGACGCTACCAGTTCATCGAGCTGATTGGTCACTTCCACATCCCACGCCACCACGCCCTGCCCGACGCCGTTCACATCTTTTCTATTGCGATCGATTTTTCGCTTACAGGTCAGGCGCGCCTGAATCGTATCGCCGATGCCGACCGGTTTGACGAAGCGCAGCGTATCCAGCCCGTAATTGGCCAGCACCGGCCCCGGCGCGGGCGATACGAATAATCCGGCCGCGGCAGACAAAACGAAATAACCATGCGCGATACGCTTGCCGAAGGTTGACTCTTTCGCAGCGATTTCATCGAAATGCATATAAAAGTAATCGCCGGAAATACCGCCGAAATTCACGATGTCCGCTTCGCCGACGGTGCGCCGGTGGGTCAGCAGGGAGTCGCCGATTTGCAATTCTTCGAAATGATGACGGAATGGATGAATCGCAGATTCGCGTACCGCCGCGCCGCGCACATGCTCGCCGGCAACCGCCGCCAGCATGGTCGGCGAGCCTTGCACCGCAGCGCGCTGCAGATAATGTTTTACGGCACGCGTGCCGCCCAGTTCTTCCCCCCCGCCAGCGCGTCCGGGTCCGCCATGCTTGAGTTGCGGCAACGGCGAACCGTGTCCGGTCGACTCCACCGCGGCCTGGCGATCGAGTATCAGCAAACGTCCATGCCAGGCCGCCATCGCCGGAATCGCTTTCGCCGCGATCCGAGTATCACGCGTTACCAGGCTCGCAACCAGGCTGCCGCGGCCGCGCGCAGCCAGATCCAGCGCATCATCGAAATCATCGTAGGCCATCAAGGTGCTGACCGGGCCGAACGCTTCGATATCGTGCACATGATTGTTTTTCCCCGGTTCGCGGCACAACAGCAGCGTAGGCGCAAAAAATGCGCCGTTCGCAACGCCGTCGCCTAGCGGGTTAAAGCCATCCTGCTCGCCAAATACCACTTCATTGCCCTCCGCCAGCAGCGCCAGCCGTTCGGCGACATCCTGCTGCTGCGCCTTGCTGGCCAACGCCCCCATCCGCACAGTCTCCAGCGACGGATCGCCCACCACCACCCTGGCAAGGCGCGCGCGCAGCTTTTCGGCAACCGCATCGATATGCCTGCGCGGCACAATGGCGCGCCGGATCGCCGTGCATTTCTGGCCTGCCTTGGTGGTCATTTCGCGTGCGACTTCCTTGATGAACAAATCGAATTCTTCGTCGTCCGGCGTCACGTCGGGCCCGAGGATGGCGCAATTGAGCGAATCCGCTTCGGCGTTGAAAGGGACCGCATTGCGGATCAGGTTCGGATTCACCCGCAGCTTGGCCGCCGTTTCGGCAGACCCGGTAAAGGTAACGATGTCTTGCCCCAGCAGGCGATCCAGCAAATCGCCGGTGCTGCCGACGACAAGTTGCAAACTGCCGGCCGGCAGCAGGCCGGAAGCGTCGATCAGCCGCATCAGCGCTTCGGTCAGATAACTGGTTGCGGTAGCCGGCTTGATGATGCACGGCATGCCGGCCAGGAAGGTCGGCGCAAATTTTTCCAGTGCGCCCCAGACCGGAAAGTTGAAGGCATTGATATGCACCGCCACACCGCCGCGCGGCACCAGAATATGGCTGCCGGCAAAACCGCCCTGCTTGCCCAACGGAATAGCCGGGCCTTCGTGAACCAGATTGCCCGAAGGCAGCTCGTTGCTGCCCATGCTGGCATATGCAAACAAAGTGCCGGTACCGCCCTCGATATCGATCCAGCCGTCGCTGCGGGTGGCGCCGGTGTGATGCGAAACGGCATAGAGCGACTCTTTATGCTCGTTCAGATATTTGGCCAGCGTTCGCAAGATGCTTGCGCGCTGTTGAAAGTCCAGCGCCAGCAGCGATTGCAGCCCCTGCTTGCGGGCATGGTTCAGGGCCAGTTCGAAATCGATGCGCTCCTCGTGCGCATAGGCAACCGGCTTGCCGTCGATGGCGCTGCCGAGCGCTTGCGCCGCCTGGCTGCCGATCCAGCGGCCGCCGATAAAACTCTGCAAAGTCCTGATCTGATTCTGTTCCATTACCGCTCCATTTTTATCGATCCATGGCGTTTGCAACTGCGGCGCAAAACGACAAGCTGCTTCTGCTATTTCCGCTATTTCTTTTTTACGCCCGGCTTCTTTTCGAGATTGACTTTACCGATCCCGCCAAACAGCAGATCCGATACCACTACCGCCATTGCCTCATGCGTCAGCTCGCCGTCCGGCTTGAGCCACATGAACATCCAGTTGATCATGCCGAACAACAGCATCGTTATCGGCTTGGCCATGCGGCTGGCCTCCAGTTCAGGACGCACGCCGATCATCGCCTGCGCCATCGCGGCGACCACTTTACGTTCGCCATTGATGATCCGTTTCTGATCCTTGGCCTGTAAAAATTTAACGTCTTCGGTCAACACCCGATGTTCGTTTTGCGCGTCCGCATATTCTTCGACGAAACGCTGCACCATCAACCGCAATTTCGGCTCCGGCGCCAGGGCTTGCTGCTCTACCTCATCGACCAGCGCGCACAAACGTTCGATGTGTCCTTCGCAGATATAGACCAGCAGTTCGTTTTTGTCGGAAACATAGTGATACAGGGACGCCTTCGACAAACTGCAGGCATCGGCCACTTCATTCATGGTCGTCGCCGTAAAACCATTGCGCGCAAATAATGCCGCCGCCCGTTCGATGATGAGTTCACGCTGATGATCAAATCCTGCTGCGCGCTTGCGTGGCATATGTCTCTTTCCTGTTCATGTCGAAAAGCGCGATTTTACGCAGACAAACAGCAATTTATTCTAAAAATGATGCAAAACATTATTGACCGACCGGTCGGTTGAATTTATTATTGTCTATAAATCGGCGGCAGGCAAATGTTTTTTGGTTCGCTAAATCAATGACGGCAAAGGAGACGCAGTGCCTTGTTACGCAATCGAAGGGGTGATTCCGGTCATCGACCCTAGCGCCTATGTCCATCCGAGCGCGGTGCTGATCGGCGATGTCATCGTCGGTCCCGAATGTTATGTCGGGCCGGCCGCCTGCCTGCGCGGCGACTTCGGCCGCATTCTTCTGCATCGGGGCGCAAACGTGCAAGACACCTGTGTCGTACACAGTTTTCCCGGACACGACACCATCGTCGAAGAAAACGGCCATATCGGGCATGGCGCCGTATTGCACAGTTGCGTCGTGCGCCGCAACGCCATGGTCGGCATGAACGCCGTGGTGATGGACGATGCGGAAATCGGCGAGCAAGCGGTGGTCGGCGCCTGCGCATTCGTGCGCGCCGGCATGCAGGTCCCGGCGCGATCGCTGGCCGCGGGCGTGCCGGCAAAAATCGTCCGCCAGCTCAGCGACCAGGAAATCGCCTGGAAGCTGGAAGGCACGTTGACCTATCAGGACCTGACCAGACGCTGTCTTGCCACGCTGGTCGAAGTGCCGGCGCTGACGGCAATAGAAGCCAATCGCCCATGCGTGAAGGCATCGGATGTCCAACCGCTGATTGCGGCGAAGGCGGCCGAAGCTGCTCAAGCTGTAACTGGAGACTTTTAATCATGTATGCACAATTGGTGGAAACCGGCGCCAAACAAGTACGCTCGCCGGATGAAATGAACGAGGACGAACGGCAGTTTCAGCAAAAGATCGATCAGGGCATCAAGATCGAACCCAAGGACTGGATGCCGGATGCTTACCGCAAGACCCTGATCCGTCAGATATCGCAGCACGCCCATTCGGAAATCGTCGGCCAGTTGCCTGAAGGTAATTGGGTTACCCGCGCGCCGACGCTGGAACGCAAGGCTATTTTGCTGGCCAAAATTCAGGACGAAGCAGGTCATGGACTATACCTCTATAGCGCAGCCGAAACCTTGGGCATCTCGCGCGACCAGATGCTGGCCGATCTGCACGCCGGCAAAGCCAAATACTCCAGCATCTTCAATTATCCGAGCCTGAGCTGGGCCGACATGGGCACCATCGGCTGGCTGGTCGACGGCTCCGCCATCATCAATCAGATCCCGCTTTGCCGCTGCTCTTACGGTCCTTATGCGCGGGCGATGGTGCGCGTATGCAAGGAAGAATCGTTCCATGCCCGCCAGGGCTACGACATCATGATGTCGCTCTGCAAAGGCTCGGCGGCGCAAAAACAAATGGCGCAAGACGCATTGAACCGCTGGTGGTGGCCGGCGCTGATGATGTTCGGCCCGCCGGACACCACGTCTGTCAACAGCGCCCAATCGGCACAGTGGCGCATCAAACTGTTTTCCAACGACGAGCTGCGTCAGCGCATGGTGGATCAGACCGTACCCCAAGCCGAATTTCTCGGCCTCACCGTGCCGGACGCCGATCTGAAATGGAATCCCGAAACGGGGCATTACGACTTCGGCGAGATCGACTGGGACGAATTCAATAACGTTTTGCGCGGCAACGGCCCCTGTAATCGGGAACGGCTGGAAACGCGCAGACAGGCATATGACGACGGCGCATGGTTTCGCGACGCGTTGATTGCACACGCAGACAAGCGGAAATAGAGGGAGTCAACATGAGCAAAGAGTGGCCTTTGTGGGAAGTTTTCATCCGCAGCCAGCACGGATTGGCGCACAAGCACGTCGGCAGCCTGCACGCACCGGATGCCGAAATGGCGATCAACAATGCGCGCGACGTTTATACCCGCCGTAACGAAGGCATCGGCATTTGGGTGGTGCGCTCGTCCGATATCGTGTCCAGCAGCCCGGCCGACAAGAGCGTTCTGTTCGAACCTTCCAATAGCAAGGTCTACCGGCATCCGACGTTTTTCCCGATGCCGGACGAAGTAAAGAATCTTTAAAAGCGTTCATACGTCACAAAAGGAATCCAATATGCCGGACCAGATAACGCATTTGCAAACGTATTTGCAAACTTATGTGCGCCGCCTCGGCGACAACGCGCTGATCCTGAGTCAGCGCTTGTCCGAATGGTGCGGCAAAGGACCGGCGCTGGAAGAAGACATGGCGCTGACCAACGTCGCGCTCGACCTGATTGGCCAGGCCCGCCTGTGGCTGGCTTATTCAGTCGAGCTCTCAGTTGAATTCTCGGCGGAACCGGAGGTCGGCGCGCGTGATGAAGATCAACTGGCTTTCCTGCGCGATGCCCACGATTTCGGCAATCTGCTGCTCACCGAACAACCCAACGGCCACTATGGCGACACGATGGTGCGCCAGTTCTTTTTCGATGCCTGGCATTATTTTCTGCTGCTCGAACTGAAAAATTCAAGCGATCGCCGCATTGCCGATATCGCCGAAAAATCGCTGAAGGAAGTGACCTACCATCTGCGCCGCAGCGGCGATCTGATCGTCCGTCTCGGCGACGGCACGGCGCACAGCCACGCGATGATGCAAAGCGCCATCGACCGTTTATGGATGTATACCGGCGAGATGTTCCGCGCCGATGCAACCGATACCGCCATGCTGGAAAACGGCATCGGGCCGGATTTGAATGATATACGCGCGCTTTGGCTGGCGCACGTGCAGGAAATTCTGGAAGAAGCGACGCTGAGCATGCCGGCTGCAGACGCCTGGATGCAGAAAGGCGGCAAACAAGGGCAGCACACCGAACATCTCGGCTACCTGCTGGCTGAGATGCAATTCCTGCAGCGCGCCTATCCGCAGGCTAATTGGTGAGCGCCGCCATGACACCCATTGCCCAGAACCGTGCATTGCCCTGTCAGCATCAGGTTTGGGAATGGCTCAATGCAGTGGCGGATCCTGAAATCCCGGTGCTTTCCATCATCGATTTGGGCATCGTGCGCGACGTGCGCGTCGACACCGGCGAAACGGGCACGATCTGCACGGTGATCATCACGCCGACCTATTCGGGCTGTCCTGCGATGAAGGCCATCGCGCAAGACATCACCAGAACGCTCAACGATCACGGCATCGCGCAAATCGACATCCGCACCCAATTGTCGCCGGCATGGACGACCGACTGGATGACTGCGTTCGGCAAAATCCAGTTACAGAAATACGGCATTGCGCCGCCGGCCCAAAAAGTAATCGATATCAGCGGCATCAGCCGCAAACTCAACCGCGGCAATGCCGGCCCGGCCATCGAATGCCCGCACTGCCATTCGATGAACACAGTCAGCATCAGCGAATTCGGCTCCACTTCCTGCAAATCCCTGCATCGCTGCCGGGACTGCCTGGAGCCCTTCGACTATTTCAAAGCTCACTAGCATCGCCGAGCCCAACCTAAGCCATCATGAGCCAATTTTATCCATTGACGATCGACCACGTGAAGCGGGAAACCCGCGACACCATCGTCGTATCGTTCGCCGTTCCGGGCGAACTTGAAGAAACCTTCCGCTACCGGCAGGGGCAGCACATTACCTTGCGCAGCAAAGTCGACGGCGAAGATATCCGCCGCTCCTATTCCATCTGCTCCGCCGTGCAGGACCGGCATTTGCGCGTCGCCATCAAGCGCACCGCAGGCGGCGTTTTTTCGAGCTGGGCCAACGAGACGCTCAAGCCGGGCGATACCTTGCAAGTCATGCCGCCGATGGGAAGTTTCAATCTCCCCCTGGCCGCCGGGCAGGCGAAACATTATCTGGGATTTGCTGCCGGCAGCGGCATCACCCCCATGCTCTCGATCGTCAAAACCACTCTGCTGGCCGAGCCCAAAAGCCGTTTTACGCTGGTCTACGGCAATCGCGCTTCTTCCAGCGTGATCTTCAAAGAAGAACTCTCGGCGCTGAAAGACACCTATCTGTCGCGCCTGAATCTGGTCTACGTGATGAGCCGCGAACAGCAGGATGTCGAATTGTTCAACGGCCGCATCGATCGGGATAAATGCGACCGATTCTTCCAGTCCTGGATTGCGCTGAACGATATCGACGCCGCTTTCATTTGCGGGCCGGAAGACATGATCCATGCGGTCAGCGCTTCGCTGCAAGCGCATGGCATGGACCAGGCCGTTATCAAGACCGAGCTGTTTGCCGCAGGCGTTTTTGCCGGCGCCTCGAAACACAAAGCCAAGGCCTCGCGCCCGATAGGCGGCAAACAGGAATGCGAAGTGACGGTCGTCATCGATGGCTATCACACCGTATTCACAATGGACAAGGAAACGGAATCGCTACTCGATGCGGGACTGAAGCACGGTATCGACATGCGTTATTCGTGCAAGGGCGGCGTCTGCGCGACCTGCCGCTGCAAGGTGCTGGAAGGCAAGGTCGATATGGATGCCAATTACGCGCTTGAAGATTATGAAATCGCTCGCGGCTTCGTATTGAGCTGCCAGAGTTTTCCGGTCACAGACAAACTGTCTATCGATTTCGACCAAGATAACTAAGAGGAAAATTCATGCACGGTTTTTTCGAACGCCACCAAGCCTTATTGCAACGAGCGGTGCAAGCCATCGCCGAGCGCGGCTATTGGAGCCCGTTCAGCGAAATGCCCAGCCCCCGCGTGTATGGCGAAACCGCCGCCGACGAAGGCAAGGCCGCATTCGAGGCACGTCTGAACAAGAATTTCCCGGTGCCTGCGCCACTCCCGGGCGCCGCTGCAGCGGTTTACACAGGCGACGAAATATCGCCATTCGGGTTCAAGCTCGGCGTGCGCTATCCGACTGCCGATCTGGATGCATTGTTGCATCGCGTGGCCGCCGCTGCCGTGGATTGGCGCCGTGCCGGCCCTGAAGTTTGGGCAGGCGTATCGCTTGAAATTCTGGATCGGCTGAACAAGCGCAGCTTTGAAATGGCGCATGCGGTCATGCACACCACCGGCCAGGCATTCATGATGGCGTTCCAGGCCGGCGGCCCGCATGCGCAGGATCGCGCACTGGAAGCCATCGCGGCTGCCTGGGATGAAATCGGCCGGATTCCCAAAACAGCCGACTGGGAGAAGCCGCAGGGCAAAAACGCGCCGCTTAAAATGCGCAAGACCTACCGCATTGTGCCGCGCGGAATCGGCCTGGTCATCGGCTGCAGCACCTTTCCCACCTGGAACGGCTATCCGGGTCTGTTCGCCGATCTGGCAACCGGTAACGCGGTGGTCGTCAAACCGCATCCATCGGCCATCCTGCCGCTGGCCATTACGGTTGAAATCGCCCGAGACGTGCTGGCCGAAGCCGGCTTCGATCCGGACATCGTCAGCCTGGCGGCACATCCGGCCGGCGATACCACAGCCACCGCCCTGGCGCTGCATCCCGCCATCAGGCTGATCGATTTCACGGGTAGTTCCGCCAACGGCAACTGGCTGGAACGCAACGCGTTGCAGGCCAGCGTGTTCACCGAAAAATCGGGCGTCAATCAAATCGTGATCGACTCTACCGCCGACTTCAAAGGCATGATCCGCAACATTGCGTTTTCGCTGGTGCTGTACTCCGGCCAGATGTGCACCGCGCCGCAAAATATCTATATCCCGAAGGACGGCATAGATACCCCAGAAGGCCATGTCGGTTTCGATGGCGTGGTTGCGGCACTGGCCGAAGGCATAGATAAATTGACCGGCGATCCGGCCAAGGCAGTCGAACTCCTCGGCGCAATCCAGAACACCGCCGTGCTGGACCGCATCAAGGCAGCACGCAAACTCGGCGAAACCGCTCTCGACAGCCGCCCGTTGGCACATCCCATTTTCCCCGATGCGCGCGTGCATACGCCGTTGCTGGTCAAGATCGGCGCTGCCGATGCGGCATCGATGCCGTCGATACCGATGACCCAGGAATTTTTCGGCCCGATCTCATTTGCAATCGCCACCGGCAGCACCGCAGACAGCATCGCCATCGCCGAAAGGACAGCTCGCGAACACGGCGCCATCACCTTGTCGGCATACACCACCGACGCCGCGGTCAAGGAACAATTGCGCGAGGCGGCGGCCACCGCGGGCGTGGCCTTGTCGCTGAACCTGACCGGCGCCGTATTCGTCAACCAGTCCGCCGCGTTCAGCGACTACCACGGCACCGGCGCCAATCCGTCGGCCAACGCCGCGCTGACCGATGCAGCTTTCATCGCATCGCGCTTTCGCATCGTGCAAACCCGCGAACATCAATAAAAGAAACGAATAACAGCAACCAATAAACCATACCGGAGACCGACATGCAGTACGAATCCATCCTGTTCGGCATCGACGCCGGCATCGCCCGGATTACCTTGAACCGGCCGGACAAGCTCAACAGCTTTACCGCCGCCATGCATGAAGAAGTGCGCGATGCGCTGGAACGGATCAAGGCCGATGCAAGTGTGCGCGTGCTGGTGATTACCGGCGCGGGACGCGGCTTTTGCGCCGGTCAGGACTTGTCGGATCGCGCGGTCAAGCCAGGGGAATCGGCCGTCGATCTGGGCGCATCGATCGAAAAATATTACGGCCCGCTGGTGCTGGCCCTGCGCGCGCTGCCCTTCCCCGTCATTTGCGCCGTCAACGGCGTGGCAGCCGGCGCCGGCGCAAATATTCCGTTGGCCTGCGACATCGTACTGGCGGCGCGATCGGCCAGCTTCGTTGAAGTATTCTGCAAACTCGGCTTGCTACCCGACACCGGCGGCACCTACTTCCTGCCGCGCCTGCTCGGCACCGCCCGCGCCATGGGACTGGCGCTGCTCGGCGACAAGCTCAGCGCCGAACAGGCCGCACAATGGGGGCTGATCTGGAAGTGCGTCGATGACGATCAATTGGCCATCGAAGCGGATGCGCTGGCCCGGCATTTCGCCAAAGCCCCGACACAGGGATTGGCGCATACCAAGCAAGCTATCTACAGCAGCCCGGCCAATACCTTGCGGCAGCAACTGGACCTGGAACGCGACAGCATGCGCGCACTGGGAAACAGCCGCGACTACCGGGAAGGCGTCGCCGCTTTCCTTGAAAAGCGCGCACCGCAATTCGTCGGGCAATGATTGAGCGCCAATCATGAACATGCCAGCCAACGCAAAAAATCCCTCAAACCCGGCCAACCCGCTGCCTTGCTCCGCGGTGGTCGCCGTGATCGGCAGCGGCGCCATGGGCGCCGGCATTGCACAGATCGCGGCAGCGGCAGGCCATACGGTCAAGCTGTTCGACACCCGGCCGCAAGCGGTCGATAAAGCGCTGCAAGACATCCGAGGCGTCTTCGAAAAGCTGGTGCAAAAGCAACGCATGAGCAGTGAAGCAGCCGAGGCTGCGGGCGCGCGCTTGCGGGCTGCCGCATCGCTGGCTGAACTCGGCGATGCAGGCCTGGTGATCGAAGCCATCGTCGAAGATCTGGAAATCAAGCGCAAGGTCTTCGCAGAACTTGAAGCGATCGTTGCCGAAGATTGCATTTTCGCCAGCAATACATCGTCGATTTCAATCACCAGCATCGGCGCCTGCCTGCGCTTGCCGCAGCGCCTGGTAGGCATGCATTTCTTCAATCCGGTACCGCTGATGGCGCTGGTCGAAGTCATCAGCGGCCTCGCCAGCGACAGCGCCGTCGCCGACCGCATCTACGACACGGCTGCGGCCTGGGGTAAAAATCCGGTCCATACCAAATCGACGCCGGGCTTCATCGTCAATCGTGTCGCCCGTCCGTATTACGCCGAAGCGCTGCGCATTCTGGGCGAACAGGCGGCCACGCCGGCAACCATCGACGCCATCATGCGCGAAGCCGGCGGCTTCAAAATGGGGCCGTTCGAACTGATGGACCTGATCGGCCATGACGTCAATTTTTCCGTCACCCAATCGGTGTTCCATGCCTTCTTTACCGATCCGCGCTTTACGCCATCGCTGATTCAGCAAGAGTTGGTCAACGCCGGCTTCCTGGGCCGCAAGTCCGGACGCGGCTTTTATTGCTACGGCGCCGACGCCGTCAGGCCGGTGCCGCAAACCGAAGCGGTCATCGGCAGCAATCACGGCGATCGCAAAAATAACAACGATAGCGACGATAAAAATAATCGCGAGGTAAAAATCTACGGCGGCAATGCGATGAGCACCGCGCTTAAAGCGCGCTTCACTGCCGCCGGCATCGTGCATGAAACCGCGCTGGCGAAAGATGACGTATTGTTGCGCAGCGGATCGGCCAGGCTGTATCTGACCGATGGCCGCAGCGCCACCGAACGCGCGCGCGACAACGATCATGACGATACCGTGCTGCTCGATCTCACGCTTGATCTGGCGCAAGCGTCGCGTGTCGCGCTGGCGCGCGCCGATCAATGCAGCGAAGCGGCCTACCGGGCTATCGTCGCGCTGCTGCAGACCGCCGGCCTGGCTGTGTCGCCGCTTGCCGATGTGCCAGGCATGGCTGTCATGCGCACCGTGGCGATGCTCGCAAACGAGGCCGCGGACACCGTCAACCAGGGCGTCTGCAGCGTGGCCGATGCCGACCTGGCAATGCAAAAAGGCGTCAATTATCCTTGCGGCCCGCTGGCTTGGGCGGACCACATCGGCCTGCCCTATCTGACCAAAGTCCTATCGCATCTGGCGGCAAGTTACGGCGAAGACCGCTATCGGGTGTCGCCGCTGATCCGCCGCAAAAACGCCAATGGGGAGCTGTTTCATGTCTGAGCAGATGCTGAAGGAAGAGCAACAAATCCAAGGTCAAGCCGAGACTCAGGCCCAAGCTCTGGCGCAAGCTGCGGCAGACGCCATGTGGGCGCGCGATAACGCCAGCTGCTCGCTGGGCATGCAGATACAGGAAGTGCGTCCCGGCTATGCGCGCCTGAGCATGGCGATCCGCGCCGATATGCTCAACGGCCACGCCAGTTGCCATGGCGGTTTCATCTTTGCGCTGGCAGACAGCGCGTTTGCCTTTTCCTGCAACAGCCGCAATGCGGTCACGGTCGCATCCGGCTGCAGCATCGACTATCTCGCCCCCGGCAAGCTGGGCGATATGTTGACCGCGGAAGCGATCGAGCAATCGCTGGCCGGGCGCACCGGCGTATACGACGTCACGGTCAGCAATCAGAGCGGCCGCCGCATCGCACTGTTCCGCGGGAAATCCTATCGCGTCGCCGGCGAAGTGATTGCCGGGCTGACGGCGGATCAGAAGGATCAGAAAGGACCGGCATGATGCAAGATATCCTCACGACGCGGGTCGGCCCGCATGTGCTGCTGATCACGCTGAACCGTCCTGAAGTGCGGAACGCACTGCGCAACAATACCTTGCGCGAGATTATGGAAACGCTGGCGGCGGCGGAAGCGGACGACGCCGTACGCGCCATCGTCGTTACCGGCAGCGACAAGCTGTTTGCCGCCGGCGCCGACATTGATGAAATGGCACAGAACGACGCCATCGGCGCGTTGCTCGACATCCGTCCGCAATACTGGAAAGCCATCGCAGCATGCAGCAAGCCGATCGTCGCGGCAATCAACGGTTACGCCTATGGCGCCGGCTGCGAGATGGCGATGCATGCCGACATCGCCATCGCCGGACGCAGCGCCAAATTCGGCCAGCCGGAAATCAATCTCGGCACCATTCCCGGCGCCGGCGGCACGCAGCGCCTGATCAAAACGGTCGGCAAGGCGCTCGCCATGCAAATGGTGCTCAGCGGTGAACCGATCGGCGCCGAGCGCGCCTTGAGCGCCGGATTGATCGCGGAAGTAACGCGGGACGAACAAACCCTGGAACGCGCATTGGTGCTGGCCGAAATCATCGCGCGCAAATCGCCGCTGGCGGTGCGGCTGGCCAAGGAGACGATGCTGAAATCGTTTGAACTCGGTCTGGAGGCGGGATTGAATTTGGAACGCAAGGCATTTTCGCTGCTGGCCGCGAGCGAAGACCGGCGCGAAGGCATTGCTGCTTTCAAAGCGAAAAGAGCGCCTGTTTTCACAGGGAGATAAACAAAAAATTAGTGCGCGTCGGTAATGCCGTTCAGTGAAGGCGCTGTCAGGCGAGTTGCGGCGGGGTGTTGTGCGCAGTGAGGTAAAGGAGGCGGAGGCCGCAGGCCACCCGGGGGAC
>DASYCG010000124.1:0-4912 GCA_036500325.1 Herbaspirillum sp.
CAGCGCTATACGGGCTCCCAGAAAAGGCTGCGGACTAGGCGATGCCGTTCAGTTGAGACGCCGTCAGGCGGGCTGTTGTGCGCAGTGAGGTAAAGGAGGAGATGGCCGCAGGCCATCAGGGGACACGAACGGAGTACAACCGCCCGCCTGACGGCGTCTCAACTGAACGGCATTACCACCGACGTGAGAAGTTAAATCAGGAGCGCGATTGATCCAGCAGACGCCGGTCGCGTTTGGTAGGCCGGCCCTTCAACTGGGAAGTTGGCTCATGGAATAATTTGCGTTGCTCGGCATCGTTCTGACGCCGGATGATGCTCTCGGGCATTTCCTGATACAGCGTTTGGGCAATTGCTGCCCCACCGCGCTTATCGGACAAGATGCAGACCGTTACCTGCCACTGCATGGCGCCGTTGTCGATATGTAAGATATCGCCGGTTTTCAGATTGCGGGAAGGTTTGGCGCGCTCATCGTTCCAGCGCACCTTGCCGGATTCGACCGCATCGGCGGCCAGCGAACGCGTTTTGAAAAAACGCGCCGCCCACAGCCACTTATCGATGCGTACCGTTTCAGTCATGCCGGTTAAAAGAAAAGTCCCTCGGCCTTATGGACGTTCCACCGCCAACGCCACACCCATGCCGCCGCCGATGCACAGACTTGCCAAACCGCGCTTGGCATCGCGCCGGATCATTTCATGCAACAAGGTCACCAGCACGCGGCAGCCTGACGCACCGATCGGATGGCCGATCGCAATAGCGCCGCCGTTGACGTTGATCTTGCCGGCGTCCCAACCCATTTCCTTATTGACGGCCAGAGCCTGCGCCGCAAACGCTTCATTGATTTCCATCAAATCCAGGTCGTCCGCGGTCCAGCCGGCTTTCTTCAGGCAGAGTTGCGATGCAGGTACCGGGCCCATGCCCATGATGCTCGGATCGACGCCGGCCGAGGAGTAAGCCTTGATCTTCGCCAACGGTTTCAGGCCGAGCTCGGCCGCCAGTTTGGCCGACATCAGAATCACAGCCGCAGCGCCATCGTTGATGCCGGACGCATTGCCGGCGGTGACGGTGCCGGCCTTGTCGAACGCAGGGCGCAGGCTGCTGAGACTTTCCAGCGTGGTGCCGGGCTTGATGAATTCATCGCTGTCGACAACCGTGGTGCCCTTCTTCGTGACGATCTCGAAAGGAATAATTTCTTCCTTGAATTTACCGGCTTTTTGCGCTGCTTCCGCCTTGTTTTGCGATTCCAGCGCAAATTGATCCTGTTGCTCACGCGTAATGCCGAACTTCTTGGCGACATTTTCCGCGGTGATGCCCATGTGGTATTGATTGTAGGCGTCCCACAAACCATCGGTGATCATAGTGTCGATCAGCTTGGCATCGCCCATGCGGAAACCGTCGCGCGAACCGTTCAGGACGTGCGGCGACGCACTCATATTTTCCTGGCCGCCGGCGATCACGATCTGCGCATCGCCGCATTTGATGGCCTGCGCCGCCAGATGCACGGCTTTTAAACCGCTGCCGCAGACTTTACCGACGACGAACGCCGGCACCATATCGGGCAAACCGGCTTTGATCACGGCCTGGCGCGCCGGGTTCTGGCCGACGCCTGCAGTCAATACTTGCCCAAGAATAACTTCGCTGATCTGCTCCGGCTTGATACCGGTCTTTGCCAGCAAGGACTTTATGACATGCGCACCCAATTCAGAGGCCGGCACCTTGGACAATGCGCCGCCAAATTTACCTACCGCGGTGCGACCTGCTGCAACAATAACGACGTCATCCATGTTGATTCCTTCTTAAGTTTAAGTGTAAAACTGACAACAATATTAGACCTTTTCTCGATGAAAGGGGTATTACGCGCTGCTTAAATATCCTCATGCATCCTTGCCGAAAGTGATCACGTGGATAACCGTTCGGTACAGGAAGAACGCCAGCATATGCCGCGCCCGCCGATACCATGGCGTATGGGAAAATTCCGCCGCCAGCACTTCAGTGCCGTCGGCAATGCCGCGCTGAATCTGTTCGCGCAAACTCAGCGCGAAGGCAGTGTCGCTGATCACCACATTCGCCTCCTGATTGACGAACAGGCTTAGCCCATCGTAATTGCTGGAGCCGACAGTCGCCCACTCATCATC
Organism: Herbaspirillum sp.; assembly: GCA_036500325.1. GTDB lineage: Bacteria > Pseudomonadota > Gammaproteobacteria > Burkholderiales > Burkholderiaceae_D > Herbaspirillum. Next base: position 2,132 of record DASYCG010000124.1, read on the forward strand.
GACCACCGCCACTTTGCCGTGCAACTGCGTTTTATGATATTCGACGATCTTCACGCCGCACTTCAATAATTTCGGATAAAACCAATTGGCAACCGCATCCTGCATGCTGAATTGGCCGACGCCCAGCAGCAAGGTGACTTTTACGCCGCGCAGTGCGGCCTGTTCGAGTGCGGCGCGCAATTTTCGGCCCGGCGCAAAATAGGGATTGGCCAGATAAGCGCTGTGACGGGCCCGGCCCAACGCTTGCAGATAGGTGCGTTGTATTGTGCGGCGATTACGCAAGTTGTCGCGCACGACCAATGCCGCCATGGCGCTGCCGTGGACCGGCGCCGCATGCTTGAGGCGGCCTTTCTTGAAATTCTTCCAGCGCGTGCGCAATTGCAGCGGGCCCAGCCGCAGCCATTGGGCCTGCATCTCTTCGACGATATCCTGCACCAGCGGGCCGACGATGCTGATGGCGAAATCCCAACGCCGTTCAGGCAGCCGCAAGTGCAGGCGATCGTCCGAATAGAAATCGTCGTTGATATTGAGGCCGCCGACAAATGCGATCTGCCGGTCGACTACACATAATTTGCGATGCGCACGAGCCACGCCGCGTTTGAACCACGGATTGAAATTGCGGTGATGCACGCCGGCTTCCTTGAGCTGCCGCTTGAGTATTTTGCTGACGACGCGCCCGCTGCCGACCCAATCGGTAATCACGCAAACCATGACGCCGCGGCGCGCCGCCCGCTGTAACGCATCGCGTACCTGGACGCCGGTATCGTCCAGCGCGAAGATATAGGTTTCCAGATAGATTTCGCCTTGCGCGGCATCGATCGCAGCGATCAGCGCAGGGAAAAATTCAGCCCCGCAATGCAGCAGGGCGATGTCGTTCTCAATGGTGTATTTCAGATGACGCATCAGGCCCGCATGAGTTTGAACACCATGATTAATCCCTTAATCCAATTGCAAAGTAGCAATAACAGGGGCGTGATCCGATAGTTTAGCCCATAGCGCGCCATGCAATACTTCGGCCGATTCTACCTTCAGGCCGCGCAGATAAATACGGTCCAGTGAAAGTACTGGCAAGGCTGCCGGGAAAGTGCGGGCGGCACGCAGTTTTGGTGCGCGTCCCGTCAGTTTGCGTAGCATGGATAACATGCCGTGCGCCAGACGCTGGTCGAATACTTCGGTCACGTGCAGCCGCACGCGCAACAGCTCGCCCAAATGATTGCCCCAGTCGTTGAAATCGCCCGCAATAATTACCGGCGCATCCGGCGGCGCCGAGCTGCGGACCGCTTCGATCAGCGCTGCGGCCTGCCGCTTGCGGCTGCCGCCGAACAGACCCAGATGCACGACGTAGCAATGCACCTGCGTTTCCGGCATTTGCACCACGCAGTGGAGAATGCCGCGCGATTCGTAGGCATGATCGGAAATATCCTGATTGAAAGAAGAGGCAATCGGAAAACGCGACAGCAACGCGTTGCCGTGATGCCCGTGATCGTAGACGGCGTTCATGCCGTAAGCGGCCTGGTGCGAATCGCCGGCCAGAAAATCGTGCTGCGCCAGGATCGGCCATTGCGTCGCATGCTTGAGCGCAAGCTGATCGTCGCGGCCCTGAACTTCCTGCAAAAAAAGAATGTCGGCGTCCAGTTTGTTCAACGCCAGCTTCAACGCGTGGATGCGTGGACGCGTGCCGAATGAAGTGACGCCTTTGTGAATATTGTAGGTCGCAATACGTAACTGTAGCTTCATAGTCTGTAACTACCCTGACAAATAGTGTGGCAATTGCAGAATCGCTTCGGCATTCGACGGTGAAAAGCAAAGATCCGCCGCCGCCCGGTATGGCAGCCAGCGCAAAGCAGTGTGTTCGTGGGGCGCCAACGTTACCCCAATCCCGCGCGGCACCAGCAAGCCGAATACGTGTTCCGTATTACGCGTGATGCCAGGCGCGTAACGATGGCGCCAGATCGGATAGATTTCGTAAACGTTGGAAAGTTGCCAGTCGCTTAAATTAGCGCCTTCGACGCGATTGCCGGCGGCGTCGTCGATACCGGGCAGCAACGGGATGGCATCGGCGGTATCGATGCTCCTGCGCCCCACGGCAATACCGGTTTCTTCGAATACTTCGCGCCGCGCCGTCTCGCGCAGCGCTTCATCGGGCGTGTCCTTGGAGCCGGTCACCGATTGCCAGAAACCAGGCGTGCCGGCGCGCTCGATCAGTAGCACCTCCAGTTCGGCGGTATAAATCACCACCAGCACCGATTCGGGAATTTTGTAAGGCTTATCCATGAAGTATCTGCAAACGTCGCTGCAAAATTGAAAAAGGCGCGGAATTCCGCGCCTCGCCTTTAATGACCGTATGCGTCGACCATTATTTTATGCCTTTAAACCTTTACCGGCTCCGGCGTGCGCAAACGGATATGCAATTCACGCAATTGCTTCTCGTCGACAGCCGAAGGCGCCTGCGTCAGCAAATCCTGCGCACGCTGGGTTTTCGGGAAGGCGATCACGTCGCGGATCGATTCGGCGCCGGCCATCATGGTCACCAAACGGTCCAGGCCGAACGCGATACCGCCATGCGGTGGCGCACCGTATTGCAACGCATCCAACAGGAAGCCGAATTTCAGTTGCGCTTCTTCGTCGCCGATATTGAGGGCGCGGAACACTTTGCTCTGCACTTCGGCACGATGGATACGCACCGAACCGCCGCCCATTTCCCAGCCGTTCAAGACCAGATCGTAGGCTTTCGCGATTGCCTTGCCGGGTTCGGTCGAAATGAAATCTTCGTGACCGTCT
>DASYCG010000125.1:0-15940 GCA_036500325.1 Herbaspirillum sp.
CCCTCACCCAAATGAACGGTCTTTTATGGATTTAAAGAAAGTTCGAAGTCGACTGATTTTCTTTAGTGCCATAAAAAATCGTTCATTTGGGTGAGGGGTACGGCCCGTGCCGCGTTAAAAAAAAGGCCACCCATGGCGCTAAAAAAAGGCCACCCATGGCACTTAATCAGCGTTGCCTACCGCGTAATACGCTGATCTGCGCGGGGATAATCGCGCAGCCCGACTTCCGCCTGGGTAACGCCGCTTGCCATTCTCTGCTCGACCCGCTGGCGATTGGCCGATTCGGTGGTACGGATGTTTTCCTTGTGCCAGAGATGGAATATTTCGGTGGAGAACGCGCCGCTTTTGCGGCGTACGCCCTGGCGGGCCAGGCGCAGCACCAGATCCGCATCTTCATGCCCCCAGCCGACGAACGTTTCGTCGCAGCCGTTGACTGCTGCGTAGTCATTGCGCCAGATACCGAGATTGCACCCCTTGATGCGGTTCCAGCGTACTTTGCGGTAGTGCCGCAATTGGCTATCGGGCATGACCAGCAACGGCACCACTTTATTGGCATTGCCGGTCAGGCGCTGCATCAGCCAGTACAGGATCGGGCGCCGGGTTGCCGCCGGTGCGTCGCCGTCGTGCAATGCCCGCGCGGTCCATTTTTCCGACAGCAGCACCCGGCTGCCCGACACCATGAATCCCTGTTCCGCCAGGGCCCGGTGGCGTGCCACAAAATTCGGGCGGACCACGCAGTCGCCATCCAGAAATATCAGATAATCGCCTGCGCTCGCATACACGCCCAGATTGCGCACGGCCGACAGCCGGAAACCATCGTCGCTTTGCCATGCATGTACTACTTGAGGGGTCGTGTTACGGGTCGAGCGGGCCAGCGCCGCGGTGCGTTGAAACCGGCTCACGACTTCTTGTGTGGCGGCACCGGAGCCATCGTCGGCGATGACGATTTCATAGTGTGCATCGGTCTGCTCCAGCAACGACAGCAAGACCGCTTCCAGCGCATCGGGCCGGTTATAGGTGGAAACAATGACCGAAATTAACATGACTCATCCCCGCCGGCCTGCTGTTGTTCCATCAGCCATATTTTCAAGTAGCGGTAATAACTGCCTTCGGCGTTCGAAATCGCCAGCGCCAGGCCATGCCCGCCGTCCAGAAAGCCGCGTTTAAACAGATAAGTGCGGATGAATGCTGCAAAACCATGTAAAACCGCCTTGCCGACACTGCTGCGTTGTCCTCTGGCATAACGTTGCCGCGCGGATAGCGTCGAGTACAAATCGACTTTATTCAAGACCTGGGAAAAATCTCGAAAACTGTAGTGCAGCATGGGCGTTTTCAGTTTGGCGGTGGCGCCATCGACCAGAATGCGTTCATGCACCAGATCCTCGGAGAATGTTGCCTTGCCTTGGCGGACCAGGCGGGTAACGTAATCCGGCGCCCAGCCTGCATGCTCGATAAAACGGCCGCAATACCAGGATTTTCGGGGAATTTCATAGGCATTGGCTGCCTGGTTATCCAGTAGCACAGATTTGATTTCGGCGGCCAGCGCCGGCGTAATGCGCTCGTCGGCGTCAATCGACAGGATCCAATCGCCATCCGCGGCAGCCAGCGCGCGGTTTTTCTGGGGGCCGAATCCCGGCCAATCCGCCGTTTGGATTACCTGGGCGCCTGCGGCGCGGGCGATTTCCAGGGTGCCGTCGGTGCTGCCGGAGTCGACAATGACGATCTGATCCGCGAAGGCGACGCTATCCAGGCACGCCTGTAAATTGAGCGCTTCGTTCTTGGTAATCAGAATGACGGATAGTTTCATGCGGGCGGTGAAATGGGTAATGCGGCATTTTAACGTAAGCCGGCGATTGCTTGCGATGCTTCGTCAGGCTTGGGACGGGCAATCTTTACGATTGTTGCAGACAGTCGGTATCCGGGTTTTGTGCTTAATTTCACCTATATAATGCGGGTTCGTGAATTTACCTCTGTAGACCGTCTGCGACGTCAAACGACATAGCCCGGAACATAAAATATGTTTAAAACCGCCACGCTCGGCTCCGCAAAAATATTTCTTTTACTTTCGCTCTTTTTCGTTTCATTCTCTACCGCGCTGCTTAACATCTTTGCCAGTTTATTGCTTGTTACTTTTGTACTGGCAGCGCTGGCAGACCGCTCGCTATTGAAACCGCTCAAATTGAGGCCGGCGCTGCTGGTGTTGATATTGTATGGCATGCTGATTTTGGCCTGGTCCTGGTCGGTGGCGCCGCAGGACGAAGTTTTTCAGGCAATCAGCAAATATCGGAAACTTCTGTTTTTGCCGATCGCCCTTGCGCTGGTATGGCATGACGGCAGATTGGCGCGCAAAGGATTTATCGCCTTCATGGCAGGCGCCGCGTTTTTGACCTTGGGATGCTATCTGGTCTGGATCAACTGGATGCCGGCGGACAAATACAGTTGGTGGAAGGCCGGCACGCCCGACAATGCCTATGCATTCAAAAGCTATATCACCATCGGTATCCTGTTAGGTTTTGCCGCGGGCGCCAGTTGGGCCTATTACGTCTATGCGCCGAATTTGAGGATGCGTATTTTATCTATCATTGGCGGCATGTTATTCGCCTTCCCTGTACTGTTCCTGATGGCGGGACGCACCGGTTATGTCGTTGTCTTGTGCGTGTGCGTCGGATTGGTCGTGCTCCGCTTCAGGGACAATTGGAAGATGCTTGTCGGCGGGTTACTGATGGTATGCGCAGTATTTGCCATCATCTACAACGCATCGGATGAGTTGAGGTCGCGGTCCGAACAAGTGCTGCTTGAAGTGCATGGTTATGAAAGCACCAATGAACTCAATTCAAGCGGCACGCGGCTGACGTTTTATGTCGCCGGCCTCAAAATGTTCAAGGCGCATCCGTTTTTTGGTACCGGTACCGCTTCTTTTGCCGAGAATTTCGTTCCAACCGCGCATCGCTTGGCACCGCCGGGCAGCGAGTTTTACGAGGTTCGGGCGCAGCCGCATAGCGAAGTTGTACTGATGGCTGTGCAATTGGGCGTCATCGGTCTTGCCCTTTACTTCTCGTTAATGGCCACACTGGGCCTGGTATTTCGCAAACAGCGCACCTATCAGGCGGATTTGCTGTTTTTGTTATGCATCAGTTTTGCCGTCCCGGCTTTTTTCAATAGCCTGATGTGGGACGTTACCGAAGGTCACTGGTTTGTATTGCTGGCTGGCTGCCTTTATGCGGCCGCACGCCGGCCGGACGCCGCTACTATTATGCAAAGGCCTGTTTCACCGTGAAGATGTCTCCGTATTTCCATAGGTTGGCGGCGCTGCATCGGCCATACAAGCAGCGCTTGATCCTGGCGCTGGTGACGATGGCGATCACCGCCGGCACCGAGCCTGTCGTGCCTTATATTTTCAAGCTGTTGCTGGATAAAGGCTTTGTCGGGCAAAATCATTTTTCGCTTTGGCTGGTGCCGCTGATTGTGATCGGCGTCTTTGTGATTCGCGGCGCATCGACCTTCATCAGCACGTACATGATGACCTGGGTCTCGAGCAACGTATTGCACGTGCTGCGGCGGCAGATGTTTGCCCGCATGCTCGATGTGCCGGTCGGCTTTTATGCCACGCATACCGTCGGCAAAATCATTAATTCCATGATGTTCGAAGTGCAGCAGATCATCGATATGATTACCAAGGTATTCACATCGATCGTGCGTTCGGCATTGACAGTGCTGTTCCTGCTCGGATTGCTGATCTGGATCAATTGGCGCCTGACTATCGTCACGCTGGTGCTGCTGCCGCTGATCGCGATTGTGGTGCGCAAGACCGGCAACCGCCTGAAAAAACTGAATCGCGATTCGCTGGATGTCAACGCCGAGCTGACGCAGGTGATCGAGGAAACTACGCGGGCGCAGCAGGTCATCAAGATCTTCGGCGGCCAGGAATATGAGAGTGCGCGCTTTGAAGATCGCGCGGAAAATCTGCGGCGTTACACGATGCGCATGACCAGCACCTTCGCCATGACCGTGCCGATCACGCAGTTGATGACCGCCTGCGCCGTGGCGCTGGTCATTGTGATGGCGCTGGTGCAGTCGCGCGGCGGCGATATCACCGTCGGCGGTTTCGTTTCGTTTATCACGGCCATGCTGATGCTGCTGACGCCGTTGAAACAACTGGCGGAAGTTAATGGCCCGCTGCAGCGCGGCATGGCTGCAGCCGAAGCGGTTTTCAATCTGATCGATCAGAAAACCGAACGCGAAGGCGGCCTGGTACTGAATCATCGCGCTACCGGAAAACTCGATTTCGTCGATGTGAGTTTCTCTTATCCGGGACATGAAGCATTGGCGCTGTCGCACATCGATCTGGATATTCAACCGGGCGAAACGATTGCTTTTGTCGGGATGTCCGGCGGCGGAAAATCGACGCTGGTCAATCTGGTGCCCGGTTTTTATTCTGCCACCAGCGGCAGCCTGCTGCTGGACGGACAGCCGGTCGGCGAGCTTGCCTTAAGCAGCTTGCGTGAACAAATCGCCATGGTGAGCCAGCATGTGGTGCTGTTCGACGATACCGTTGCCGCCAACATTGCCTATGGCGACAAGACGCCGGATATGCAGCGCATCGAAGCTGCCGCCGCGGCTGCGCACATGACCGATACCATCGCTGCCTTGCCGAAGGGCATGCAGACCGGCATTGGCGACAACGGTTCGCGTTTGTCGGGCGGTCAGCGGCAGCGTCTGGCGATTGCGCGTGCGATCTACAAGGATGCGCCGATTCTGATTCTCGACGAAGCAACGTCTGCGCTGGATAGCGAATCGGAGCGCGCGGTGCAAGCCGCGCTGGACAAATTGATGGAAGGCCGCACGACGCTGGTCATCGCCCACCGTTTGTCGACCATCGAACGCGCCAGCCGGATCGTGGTGCTGGTCGGCGGCAATATCATGGAAGTCGGCACGCATCAGGAATTGCTCGCCAAAAACGGCGCCTACGCCAATCTTTATCATCTGCAATTTGCCAAGGACGAGAAAGCATGAGTGCCGGGGCGACCTCGCGGATCCTGGTGATTTCACCGAACTGGATTGGCGATGCCGTCATGGCGCAACCTTTATTGCGCTTGCTCAAAGAGGCGCATCCACTGCATGGTATCGATGTACTGGCGCCCCCTTCGGTAAGTCCGGTGTGGCGCGCCATGGCCGAAGTCGATACGGTGATCGAAACACCGTTCAAGCATGGCGCGCTGCAGTTGAAAGCGCGTTGGCAACTGGCGCGGCAACTCAAACTGCGCGCTTACGATCAGGCATATGTCTTGCCGAACACCTTGAAATTCGCTTTGATTCCATGGCTGGCCGGCATTCGCAAGCGCGTCGGCTATCTGGGCGAAAAGCGCTACGGATTGCTCAATGTAATTCATCACGACGACAAGCATGCGCCACGCGGCATGGTCGCGTTTTATGCGGCACTGGCCGGCCCGGCAAAACCGGACGCGAAGCCGGCTTCGTCTGCCGCATCGCCATCTTCATTGCCGATCCCGCGGCCGCGGCTGACCGTCGCCGTGACCGAAGCAGAGCGCATAATGCGCCATTTCGGTCTAACGCCGCAATTGCCGCTGCTGGTATTCGCGCCAGGCGCCGAATTCGGTTCCGCCAAACGCTGGCCTGCCGCGTATTTCGGCCAGTTGGCGCAGACGGTCCGGCAGTCCATGGGGCAGGTACAGATTGTTTTATTGGGGTCGGCCAAAGATCGGCCGATAACTGAAGAGATCGTTGCGTCGGCGCCGGAGGTGATCAGTCTGGCAGGGGCGACATCGCTGGCCGAAGCCATTGCGCTGATTGCGCAGGCGGGTGCCGTAGTCAGCAACGATTCGGGCCTGTTGCATATCGCGTCTGCATTGAATCGGCCGGTGGTTGCGTTGTACGGTCCGACCGATCCCGCCCATGCGCCGCCGTTTTCGGATATTGCAACATCGATCTATCTGCATTTATCCTGCGCGCCGTGCCGTCAGCGCGAGTGTCCGTTGCTGCATCACAAGTGCATGCGCGACATGCTGCCGGCGCAGGTATGGCAAGCATTGCAACCGATGCTGCCGTTGGTTTGAACGCTGCAAGGCCGGAGAATTTATCGGCCCTTTTTTATCGGTTTTTTTTATAAGCCGCCGTAGCCAACAGCCCCCAAGCCAGCAAGAACGCCACGCCGCCAAATGGCGTAACGGCTCCCAGCACGCGGATGCCTGTCAATGCCAGTGCATACAGACTGCCGCTGAAAATCACAATCCCCACCAGCATCGAAACACCGGCCCATGCCGCCAGACGCGAGCGCAAGCGCGGCAGCAGCAGCGCCACGGCCAGCAATCCCAGCGAATGTGCAATTTGATACGTAACGGCGGTCTGCCAGATTGCCAGCATCTCCGCGCTGAGAATTTGCTTCAGTCCGTGCGCGCCGAATGCGCCGGCCGCGACTGCGATAAACATACTGATGGAGCCGGCAAGAATCAGCTGTCGTTCATTCATCATCGATCCATTCGCTGGTTGAGAAGTCCGGATCGGGGTACCGATTCGTGCCGCCATTTTAAACGCTAATTTCCAACAGCTGCGGCATCACGGTTCGCTCAGGCGCCGAATACCGGCAAAAGCCGCATGATCGAATCGCGCCATTCTCGCGGTTCCGGCCGGCCCGGCTCGGGTTTGCTGAAGAAGCGCGCAATGCTGAGGCCCTGGCGATTGAATAATTCCAGCGATGTGACGATGCCGTCGGTAGTCGGTTTTTTTGCCACCCAGACGGTATCGATATGATCCTCGCGCAAGCGCAGGCGATGATCCGGGCTCGTGATGGTGAGCCAGACATCACTGCTGCGAATTTGTTTGATGCGGCCCTGATAAGCCTGGACGATGCCGGCGTTGCCCACCAGCGTCATGACGGTGCTGCCGAGTTCGGCCATTTTCTGTAAAAGGATGCGTGCCGAATCATTGGCGACCTGATGGGCAAACGCCTTGCCGGCAAGCCTCAGTTTATGCAGGCGCAGATGATCGAATTCGGTCAGGCGCGCAAAAAAATCTTCGGTGTTGTTGAGGTGCGCCCAATCCGCGCGCAGTGCATCGATATCGATGCGGGCCACGCCTTCATTGGCGGTCATCGGCCGGGTGCGGAAAATATCCAATACCGGAGCCTGGTCGGCCGCCGCAAATTCGCGGACGATTGCGCGATAGGCATCGACATTGCTGGATGGGTGCAACAGGATTTTATGGATGCCGTTGCCGTTGCCGTCAAAAAATTGCAGATGGCGCTGGATGTTGCCGTCGCCATCCTTCTCGAGGACGGCAAAGCCGTATTTCCACTTTTGATAAAACAATACTTGCTGCGCGCCCTTGCTGCTCACCGGATCGGCATAGGACTCAGCGCGAGATTCAGTATGGGACTCAGCATAGGATTCAGAGTGATTCTGGTAAGCCGCGTGGTCGTAAATGCCGACTCTTTCCTGGATGGCGGATTCATTGCCGCTCATGATAGTGACCATGCCGATCTCATGGACGCGGCTGAGCAGTGCGGAAAATGGACCTCTTAGACGCGTGACGCGATGGGGGATGCCGGTCGCCAGGCGTTGTGCCGCGGTCAATGGCGTGCGGACCTTGCCGGGAAGCCGGAAGTCGGTATTTTGCATGACTGATTCCGTTTTAATTTGCAGGGTGCAGACGCGGGCCGGAAATCAGCCGCGTGATGAATGCCGAGGAAGCCGACGACGGTTTCGGTCGCTGTTGCTCGTGCAGCAGGCCCCATTGCTCGGATAGCTGCTGGCAGGTAGCGCGCAGGATCGGCTCCATGTCGGGCAAGTGGGCCAGTGCTTTTAAATGATGTTCGATGGTTGCGGCTGAACGGCCGACAGTTTCGGCATCGGTATTTGCCGCGGCTAAAGTGCCGTGCCGGGAAATCAATTGCAGTACCGTCGAAATCAATAGTTCGGAGGCGATGCGGGATTTGGCGGCGCCCATCGGCAAGGCATTTGTGGAATGAAGGGTATGCAACGCTGACTCCTTAAACTAAGCGGCTAAACAAACTGAACAGACCGTCAGACCGAGGCAGCGCTTGGGCTGCCTTTAGCAATACTGCATCATATAGCATTAATGAGAATGATTCTTGTTTGATTATTGACTAGAATGAGTCTGATGACAAGTCTTAAAATGGTTTCTTACAACCGTTAGTATCAATTAAGAATCCTCTGCTTAGCACCCTGACATAGATGACAGGTTTTCGATCTGGCGATCAAGGAAGTCGCGCGGCGCTGCGGTTTCGCGCCGCGGATAAAGAAGAGCGGGCCTGTCGTCTCTGCCGTCTTAAGGCGTCGGCCTTTGCCCAAGGATCTTCGACAAGGCTTGCGCTTCTTTCATGAGTAACTTGCCGAATGCCTGGATCCGGTCGTTGTCCAGCCGGGCCTTGGGACCGAACACCACGATCGATCCCGCCACTTCGCCGGACCCGTCATAAAAAGGCGCCGCAATGGACACTGCGCCCTGGATCAATTCTTCAATACTGATCGCGAATCCCCGTTTGCGGATCGCTTCCAGTTCCTTTGCATACCGGTCGACATCGACACTGGTGTCTTTTGCATACTCGCGCAAGGTATCGATCGTCACGTCCGCATGCGCGATGATGGCATGGCCGCTGGCGCCCCGGATAATCCGTTCGCGATAGCCGATTCCGCATTTGTAGCTCAAAGGCTGCGCACTCGGCATCTCCGCAATGCAAGTCCGATAAGCGCCTTGCGGCACAAACAGCGCGGCGGTCTCGCCGGTCTGCTCCCAGAGATTGCGCAAGACGGGTTTGGCGACGTCGGCCAGATTCAGGCTGGACGTCCAGACATGCGCCAAATGCGCCACTGAAGGCCCCAGCCGGAATTTTTGCGGTTCGCCTACCGAGATCAGGAATCCGCTTTGCTCCAGTGTGTACATCAAACGGTAAAGCGTGGGACGGCTGAGGTCGACCCGTTTGAGCAATTCGCTGGCGGACAATTCATAGTCGCTCACCGTGAACGCCATCAGGATATCCAGCGCGCGGCCGACCGCGCGCACGCTGTCGTTCACTTTTTCAGCGGCGCCTTCAGCGGCCTTTTCGGCCGGGCCTTTTGCAAGCTTCTCATTTGGCGGCTTGTTTTTTGCGGGCTTTATTTGCGTCTTTGCTTGGGTCATTGCTTGAATCTTTACCGATGCCTGTTCTGTTTAATTCGTTTTGCTTAATTCATTTAAATCGGCCTAATTCTAATGGCTAACCGATTGTCGCTCGCACTATTTGACAGTCAATAGTTTGTCCGTATAATGAAGAACAAGTCTACTAGATGGACAATAATATATTCTAAAAATTAACGGAGAAGACAAAACATGAAGAAAAGACTGGAAGATCGCGTGGCAATCGTTACCGGCGGCGGCCATGGCATCGGTAAGGCATATGCAGTCCGGCTGGCTTCGGAAGGGGCGAAAATCGTCATTGCCGAACTGGACGAGAAGGCGGGGCAGGCCGTGGCGCAAGAGCTCAACGCAGCCGGCCACCAGGCAATCGCCATAAGAACCGACGTAGCCGATCCTGAAAGCGTCGAACAAATGGCGGCGGCGGCCGTGGCGCGTTTCGGCCGGATCGACGTGCTGGTCAACAATGCCGCCATCTTTGCGACGATTCCGATGTCGCGCTCGCCATTCGATCAGATCACAATCGACGAATGGGATCGCATGATGAGCGTCAATGTCAAAGGCGCCTGGCTCGCCAGCAAAGCCGTCATACCGCAAATGCGGCAACAGGCATACGGCAAAATCATCAACATCAGTTCCAGCACATCCATCAAAGGCTCGCCCAGCCGCATCCATTACGTCACCTCCAAGGCGGCTATTCTCGGTTTCACCAAGACACTGGCCAATGAAGTCGGAAAAGACAATATCTGCGTCAATTGCATAGCCCCCGGCAGCACCTTATCCGAGGAAAGCCCGGATGAAGGCATCCTGAAAATGCGGGGCGAAGCAGCCTCCGTGCGCGCGCTCAAGCGGGTTCAGACACCCGACGACCTGACCGGCGCAATCCTGTTTTTCGCCTCTGCCGACAGCGATTTCATTACCGGGCAAACGCTGGTGGTCGATGGCGGTAATTGCCTGCATTAAAACCATAAAAAATATCAAGGAGACTGAAGTGAACAATTCATCGATATTGAGGAACTTGGTAGCCAGATTAATCAAAACAATTCTGCCGTCGGCATTCATGACGTTAGCGCTGGCACTGACGGCTGGCACGTCGTTTGCGCAAACGCCCGGCAAGCCGATCACGATCATCGTACCGACCACGCCCGGCACCGGCAGCGATATCGCTGCCCGCCTGTTCGCGCCACGCTTATCCAAAAATCTCGGCGTGCCGGTGATCGTGGAAAACCGCACCGGCGCCAGCGGTATCATCGGCATCAACTACGTCGCCAAGGCCGCACCGGACGGCAATACCATCCTGTTCGTTCCCAACACCATGGCGATGATCAGCTCGCTGGAAAAAAACGTGCCGTTCGATGTGGTTGCCGATTTCGCGCCGGTCGCGCGTATCGGCAAGATGCTGGTCTGTACCGTGGTCAATCCATCGGTGCCGGCCCAGACCATCGGCCAGCTCATCGCGCTATCCAAGAAAGAGCCGGGTCAACTCAATTACGGCTCGCCCGGCAGCGGCACGCCGCATCATCTGCGCACGGAAATGTTCAAGCAGATCACCGGCGCCGATATTACCCACGTTCCTTACAAGACCTCTGCCGGCGCTGTCACCGATCTACTGGGCGGACACGTTCAAGTCGGATTTTTCCCGCTGCATTCCGTATTGCCGATGGTAAAAGCCGGCAAGCTGCGCATGCTCGCCACCAGCGGCGAGACCCGCTCGCACTGGACGCCGGACGTGCCGACCTACCGTGAAAGCGGCATCCAGGGATTGAACGATTACGATTGGGTGGGCGCGTTCCTGCCGCGCAAAACACCGCCGGAAATTGTCAGCCGCTTCAGCCGCGAGCTATTGGCGATCGTTAATTCACCGGATGTTCAGGCCGATCTGGAGGAGCACGGCATCATCGCCAATCCCGGCGGTCCGGACGAGCTGGCGACGCTGCTCAAAAACGAGCTGGTCGAATGGAAGAAAGTGATTGAGCAGGCGCACATCGTGGCCCAATAACAGGAGAATCGAGATGGCAGGCATTATGGAAAACAAGGCAGCGGCAAATGCCGCAAACGTTTCAAACATCGCTAACGTCGCAAGCATCGACATCCAGCCGCTTTCGCCGGCGCTCGGCGCCGCAATTCGCGGTGTGGATGTATCGCAGCCGCTATCCCCGGCTTCCTTCGAAGCCATCCGCACATGCTGGTATGAAAACGGCGTGGTCTGCATCGTCGGCCAAAAGCTCGACGAAATGGGGCAGGTACGCTTCGGCCAGTATTTCGGCGAACTCGCCGTCACGCAAGGCGAGTATGCAATCGGCAAAGGGCATCCGTCGATCATGTACATCACGAATCAGAAAGAAGACGGCAAATACGTAGGCGCCTTGCCCGATGGCGAAATGTATTTTCACTCCGACATGTGCTACGTCGAACGGCCGTCGATGGCAACCATGTTGTATGCGATGGAAATTCCTTCGGTCGGCGGAAATACGCTTTTTGCCAATATGTACAAGGCCTATGAAACGCTGCCGGACGAAACCAAAAAACGCTTGGCCGGGCTGAAGGCAGTCAACAGTTATGAACCGGGCACCAGCGCACCGACTGCCGCCATGCGCACGCGCAGCACGCCCGGTCCCGATGCGCGTTCCTATGCGCAACCGCTGGTGTGCACGCATCCTGTTACCGGTAAGAAAGCGCTGTATCTGAATCGGCTGATGACCGAATACATCGTCGGCATGCCGCGCGACGAAAGCAATGTGTTGCTCGAATCGCTGTTCGATCATCAGGAGCAGGCGCAATTCATTTACGAACATCGCTGGACGCCCGGCGATCTGGTCATTTGGGACAACCGCTGCATGCTCCACGCGCGCGGTGATTTCAACGCCGACGAATTGCGCAAGCTGCGCCGCATCACGGTCAAGGGCGACCGGATTTCCTGAAAAGAAAAATGAATACCACTAACAATACCGAAACCACAAATGCGGTGATCGCAGCCGCGATGCCAAAACAGCTGGCGCTTTACTACGGCGGCCAATGGCATGTTCCCGCCGGCGGTTACCGTGCCACTTTCAATCCCGCCACGCAACAGGAACTGGCGCAGGCGCCCGAAGCCGACAGTGCCGATATCGATGCGGCGGTATGTGCGGCGCATGAAGGCTTCCTGGCCTGGTCGCGCGTCTCTGCGGCGGAGAAGAGCGCCAAATTGCGCGAGATCGCCAGACGTTTGCGGCTGCATGCCGACGAACTGGCTTTGCTGGATTCGGCCAATTGCGGCAATCCGCTCAAGCGCATGCAACCGGATGCGCATCTCGCCGCCGGTCAGATCGATTATTACGCCGGCCTGGTGCATGAACTGAAAGGCGAGACCAATCCCACTGCCGACGGCGCGCTCAATTACACAGTGCGCGAGCCCTTGGGCGTGGTCGCCCGCATCGTTGCCTACAATCATCCGCTGATGTTTTTAGCCGGGAAAATCGCGCCGGTGCTGGCTGCCGGCAACAGCGTGGTGATGAAAGCGCCGGATCAGGCGCCGTTGTCGGCGTTGCGTTTTGCCGAAATCATCGACGGCATCTTGCCGCCGGGTGTGCTAAACATTGTTACCGGCGGGCGCGAATGCGGCGAAGCGCTGGTGCGGCATCCATTGGTGAAAAAGGTCGCGCTGATCGGCGCGGTACCGACCGGCGCTGCGATCCTGCATGGCGCCGCGGACAAGATCATGCCGGTTGCGCTGGAACTGGGAGGCAAGAATCCGCTGGTGGTTTGCCCCGATGCCGATGTCGACCACGCCGTGCTGGGTGCGATCAACGGCATGAACTTTACCTGGGCCGGACAATCCTGCGGTTCCACTTCGCGTCTGTTCGTGCACGAATCGCTGTACGAGCGCGTGATCGCAGGCATCTGCGAAAAGCTGCCGCAACTGCATCGCTGCGGCCTGCCGACCGATCCCGCGACCACCATGGGCTGCCTTATTTCGGAGGCGCAGTTCAACAAGGTCATGCACTATATCGAAGTCGGCCATGCCGAGGGCGCGCGGCTGGTCGCCGGCGGCAAACGCCCGGACGATCCGGTGCTGGCAAAAGGCTGGTTTGTTGAGGCGACTGTCTTTGCCGATGTAACGCCGCAAATGCGGATTTTCCGGGAAGAGATATTCGGACCGGTGTTGTCGGTGATCAAATGGCGCGACGAAGATCAATTGATTGCCGATATCAATAGCGTCGATTACGGTTTATCTGCCTCGATCTACACGCGGGAGCTGGCGCTGGCGCATCGGCTGGCACGGCGCATTCAGGCCGGCTATGTGTGGATCAACACCAGTAGCGCCCATTATGTCGGGACCAATTTCGGTGGTTACAAAAAATCGGGAATGGGGCGTGAGGAGGGGCTGGAAGAATTGCTTTCTTATACGCAAATCAAGAATGTGCATGTCATGTTGTGACCCTATCTTCTTTTGAATATTTTTTCGAATGCCTGTAACTTAAGGCTGCGCTGCTGCGTATTACCTGCGAGGCAATGAGGTAATAATGCCGCAGCCGAAAATTTATTTAAAGGACGACTGATGATGCTGCAAAAAGGAATCGCCGCAACCTGCTTCATCGCATCGATAGCTTCGATGTCTTTTCCGATCGCTTCCTTCGCGCAAGATGCCGCGCCGGTTGCAGGCACACGCAAAGTAGTGGAACTGCCGCTGGTCTCCGGCTGGTTCGAAGGCAGGGAAGTGCAGTACGTTACAACCGATGTGTCCGACGCAGGCGCCGCCGCCGAAATGGGCGCCAATTATGTGCCACGGCTTGCCAATGCAATCGTGCCGGCGGTTCCTGGCAAACCGGGCGTCGTCGAGCGTATTTATCGCGTCACCAATTTCAGCCAGGGCAGTGTATTGCCGTCGATTCCGGATCCGGTCGGCGCCGCCAACCGAAACCGTAACTATTCGCCGATCTGGCAGGTGTATATGGTGACTTGGGCCGCCGGCGCGACGCCGCACGTGTTGCGGGCAGAAGAAGAGGTATTGGATGCGGAGGAAAAAGGGCAACTCTCGATCAGCAAGAGCAATATTGTGGTCAACTGCCCGGTGGTCTTTTTTGCAGGCGCCGGCTTATTGCCGGGCGCAGTGATAAAAACGGTTCCGGTTCTTGCGCAGTGATGTAAGTATTGAATGAAGCGCTGCGTGTTTCAACGACACGCAACGCTTCGTATTCAGATTTTTAGCTTTCGGTGATTGCCTGTTCGATCAGGAATATGGCGGGCAGTTGTACTCCGTTCGTGTCATTCCGGCGGACTTCGTCCACCTCCCTTATTTACCTCACTGCGCACAACAGCCCGCCATATCTCGCCCGACAGCGCCTTAACTTCAGGTCAAGCGAATATGAATCGTCTTCACCTCGGTATAACTCAGCAACTCATCGGTGCCTTCTTCGCGCCCGATCCCGCTGTTCTTCATGCCGCCGAACTGCGTCCCGTAAAAATGGCCTGATGCGCCGTTGATCCAGATATAACCGGAACGCACCGCCTTGGCCATCCTGAACGCGGTCTTGATATCGTTGGTCCAGATCGACGCCGTCAAGCCGTAATCGGTCGAATTGGCAATCGCAATCGCCTCCTTTTCATCGTGCCATTTAAACACCGACAACACCGGCCCGAAAATCTCCTCGCGGCCGATCGTCATCTGCGGCGTCACATCGGCAAACACCGTCGGCTCCAGCCAATAGCCCTTTTCGAACTGCGCGCCTTTCGGCCGCCCGCCGCCGATCATCAAACGCGCCTTTTCATCCTTGCCCTTCTGCACCATCGCGCACACCCGCTCGTAATGCAGCTTCGAATTCAAGGGCCCCATCTGCGAATTGCCGTCCAGCGGATCGCCCAAGCGCAACGCCGCCACCTTATCCACCAGGCGCGTCAACACCGCATCGTAAAGCGACTCATGAATCAGCAAACGGCTGGCCGAACCGCAGGACTGGCCCGACCACGCAAAATTCATCGCGCCGATGGCCACCTCGGCAATCTTGTCCGGGTCCATATCCGGGAACACAATCAACGGGTTCTTGCCGCCCAGCTCCAGCGACAGATGCTTGATGCACACTTCGGCCGCCGCGCGCTGGATCGCCATCCCGGTCGGCACCGAACCGGTGAAGGCGATCCGCTTGATGCCCGGATGGCGCACAATCGCGTCGCCCACCGGCATGCCGTTGCCGGTGACGATATTGACCACGCCCGGCGGCAGCAGATCGCGGCAGATCTCGGCCAGGATGCCGGCCGACAACGGGCTTTGCTCCGGCGGCTTGACGATCACGGTATTGCCGGCCATCAGCGGCGCGGCGATCGCGTTCGAGGCGAACTTGATCGGATGATTGAAGGGCACGATGCGGCCCACCACGCCATACGGCTCCCGAATGCTGACATGCAGATTCTCGGCACTGGCCGGCACCGACTCGCCCTTGATCTCCATGCCGAGGCCGGCAAAGAATTCCAGCGCCTTGGCCGCCTGCGAGACATCGCCCTTCATCTTGGTAATCGTATTGCCGGTATCCATGACTTCGATGCGCAGGATTTCATCGGCGCGCTCGCGCATGGCTTGCGCCACTTTGAGCAGATAGGCGCCGCGCGCGGTCGGCGTCAATGCGGCCCAGGCCGGCTGCGCCGCTTCGGCTGCCAGATAGGCGCGCTGCACGTCGGCGGCAGTGCCGGCCGGCACGCGGCCGATCAATTCTTCATTGGCCGGATTGACCGAATCGAGCCACTTGCCCGATTCGCTTTCCACCAATTCGCCGCCGATCAGCATCAGGCCGGTTATCAGTTCTGTACGTGTATTCAT
>DASYCG010000126.1:0-3839 GCA_036500325.1 Herbaspirillum sp.
CATACCGACAGCCCGTACGCCGCGCTGGTGCCCAGCACCACCAGCAGATCCATGTTGCCGGTGCCTGCCAGGACGGCCTTCAGGCCGGCTTTGTAGAAGCGTGCGCCGAAGATGAACTGGACGGGGGTCGCCAGCGCGAACTGCAGCCACGGCGGCAGGATGCCGAAGATGCCGAACAGCGCGCCGGTCATCGGCAACAGCAAGGGCAACGTCAGCGCGGCGGCCCAGATCACGGGCGCAAGCGACGGCATGTCGTTGGAGGCGGGCGGCGCATCGTCGGCGACCACGCTGGCGTCGTAGCCGGCCTTTTCGACGGCTTGCCGCAGGGTTTCGACATCGACGCCGGGGGCTTCGACGTGGGCTTGTTCGGTTGCCAGGTTGACCGATACGTTGGCCACGCCAGGGACTTTGCGCAAGCTGCGCTCGACCCGCGTCACGCAAGAGGCGCAGGTCATGCCGCCGATGGCAAGGCGGTGCGATAACGGAATGTCGGGTGTTCGGTCCACGTTGATCTCCACAGGGTCCGATCCAGTGTCAAGATTACCATCAT
This sequence comes from Herbaspirillum sp., assembly GCA_036500325.1. Taxonomy (GTDB): domain Bacteria; phylum Pseudomonadota; class Gammaproteobacteria; order Burkholderiales; family Burkholderiaceae_D; genus Herbaspirillum. The sequence goes on from DASYCG010000126.1 coordinate 551, forward strand.
GTCAAGGTCAAGCCCAGTTTGCATTCCTGTGCATAAACCTGTGCACAGGCTTGTGGATAGCCTGTGAATAGCCTGTGATCAGGCGGTGCACAATGTAGGCATATCCTTGTGGATAGCCGGTGGGCAAGCTGTGGAAAAGCCTTGGACAACCCTGTGCGCAAGCTGTGGATAGCGTGTGGACAAATTGCGTTGCCACGATCGTCGACGAATGGTCGCCGGCACTCGCTACAATCACGCATTGTCCGTTCCGTTCCCCTATTCATCCGGATCCCGCCGCCATGTCCGATACCTTGCAAGACCAACAGGCCGATGCTTCGTCCGCCGCTCCGCTGGCCACCACCCTGACGCCTCGCATCAAGGCTGAAGTCCTGGCCGAAGCTCTGCCGTACATCCGCCGTTTTCACGGCAAGACCATCGTGATCAAGTACGGCGGCAATGCGATGACCGAAGAGCGCCTGCAGCGCAGCTTCGCGCATGACGTGGTGCTGCTCAAGCTGGTCGGGCTCAATCCCATCGTCGTGCACGGCGGCGGCCCGCAGATCGACGACGCGCTCAAGCGTGTCGGCAAGCAGGGCACGTTCGTGCAGGGCATGCGGGTGACCGACGAAGAAACCATGGAAGTGGTGGAGTGGGTGCTGGGCGGTGAAGTGCAGCAGGATATCGTGATGCTGATCAATCACTACGGCGGCCAGGCGGTGGGGCTGACCGGCAAGGACGGCGGCTTGATCCGCGCCCGTAAAATGATGATGCCGGACCGCGAACACCCAGGCGATTTCCTGGATATCGGCTTTGTCGGCGAGATCGAAGCGATCAATCCGGCCGTGGTCAAAGCGCTGCAGGACGATGCATTCATTCCGATCATTTCACCGATCGGTTTCGGCGACGACGGTCAGGCGTACAACATCAATGCCGACGTGGTGGCAGGCAAGATCGCCGAAATCCTGCACGCCGAAAAACTAATCATGATGACCAATATCGCCGGTGTACAGGACAAGCAGGGCAACTTGCTGACCGACTTGTCGGCGCGTGAGATCGATGACATGTTCGAAGACGGCACGATTTCCGGCGGCATGCTGCCAAAAATTTCATCGGCGCTGGAAGCCGCCAAATCGGGCGTCAATACGGTGCATATCATCGATGGGCGGATCGAGCATTCCTTATTGCTTGAAGTCCTTACAGAACAAGCCTTCGGAACGATGATTCGATCGCACTAAAACGGTATTGTTGTAATCTGAAAATCCTGAACGGCCACGCGTCGTTCAGGATTTTTTTATAGAAAAATAGTTTGCTGCAGGATATGGCTACCGACCATTATTCACGACGATGGCGCCTCGATTCACGATGCGGTGATGATTACGGCCTTGTTCCAATTGGGGGGTACTTGCGGCACGTTGCTGTTGGGCCTTTTGATCGACCGCAGAAGGCGTTTGGTGCCGTCGACCGCACAATAACGCCTGCAACAACCACGCCGATCCGCTACCTAATAAATCTGCTCGACCCGGTAACCGCGCTGTTGCAACAACGCGGGCACGTTATCGGGGCCGACCAGATGCAGGACGCCGATCGCGGCAAAGCCGTTGCGATTTTCCTTTAGCAGATTGGCGAGGCCATCGGCCAGATGCGGATTACGCTGTTTTAACAGTACGTCGAGTGTAAAGCGCGACGAGAACGTCCCGTCTTCTTCCAGTTTTTTCAACAGCGCAGCCAGACCGGGACTGTCGGCATCGCGCCATAGGTTCGCCATGGCAATCGCCTGCTGCGCGCCGGCAGGGTCTTCCAGTTCCGTGATCGTATCGTCCAGAAATTGTATTTGATCCAAGTGGCTGAGGCCGCCCAGCAGCGCCAGTTGGCTTTCCGCCGATTCCAGTTCACGCACCGGCTTACCGGTTTTCTTGAATTGCGCGAGCAGATAATCATCTACCGAATAGCGCGGCTGATAGCCGTTGGCGCCAAATTCCGCGACCACCAGCGTCGTTGCCTGCAGCCAGGGTTGCATTGCCGCCATTGCACCGCTGCCGATGCCGTAATGCTGCAGCAATGCATCGCGCCGCGTTTTCAAGGCGGCAGGCACGCGGCCGTCGCTCTCCTTGGTAATGCCGTAGCGCTGCAATGCGGACTGTATTGCGTCGGTGCGCGAAGGATCGAGTTCCAGCGCCAGCACCGATGCATGGTTCAGGGCACGCATCACCTTCGGTTCCAGCGGAAAAAAATCGGCGCGGCCGACGTGCATGGTGCCGAACAGATACAGGGTATGGCCTGCCTGCTTGATTTTGTACAAGGCGCCATGGGGCGGCTGTTGCCGTTGCTGCGATTGCAGCGGCGCCGATTGTGTTGCCGATGGCAGATAAAGACAGAGCAGGCTCGTCAAAATCACTATAATTCGATGTCTCGATGATTGCTGCAGTTGTTTTAACTGCGATAACTGCAACCGCTGTGGCAACCGTAGCGGACATGATGTTGCGCCGGCTGATTTCGTTCTAGGCACCTTTTTCCTTTTTTCAAAATCGCGGCAAAAATAACCGTGGCAAAATAATCGTGGCAAAATAATCGTGGCAAATACTACACCGCTCTGGCTGTTCGATCTCGATAACACGCTGCATAACGCTTCGCATGCCATTTTCCCTGCGATCAATCTGAATATGAACAGCTATATCGGGCAGATACTGGCGGATGCCGGGCTGGCCAGCGATACGGCGGCGGTCAATGCCTTGCGCCAGCAATATTGGCAGCGCTACGGCGCCACGCTGGCCGGCATGGTGCGCCATCACGCAGTGCGGGCGGAAGATTTTTTAAGGGAAGCGCATCGTTTCGATAATCTGGCGCAGATGATCCAGGCCGAACGCGGTCTGGCGCATCTGCTGAAGCGCCTGCCAGGCCGCAAAATTCTGCTGACCAATGCACCGCAGGCGTACGCAAAAAGCGTGCTGCGCCATCTCGGCCTGCATCCGCATTTCGACCGGCATATCTCGATTGAATCGATGCAGGTACACGGGCAGTTGCGCCCCAAGCCTTCGCGCCAGTTCCTGCGTAAATTGCTGGCAACCCAGCGGATCGCGGCGCGGCGTTGCATCCTGGTGGAAGATACGGTCGAGAATTTGAGGGCGGCCAAACGGATGGGTATGCGCACGGCCTGGATGACCGGTTATTTGCGCCGCACGCCGCCGGTTGCAGGCATGATGCAGAAGCCGGTCCGGCTGGCGCGCCGGCCCGCTTATGTCGATTTTAAAGTGGGTTCGCTGTACAAACTGGCGCGCTGCGTTGCGGTTGCGCGCTAGGGTTTAGAGTTTAG
>DASYCG010000127.1:0-7657 GCA_036500325.1 Herbaspirillum sp.
GTGGCAGCCATCAAGCGCGCGCTGGGCGATCGGGGCAGTGTACGGGTCGATGTCAATCAGGCCTGGAGCGAAACCGATGCGGTGCGCGGCATGGCGATGTTGATGGATGCAGGTGTCGATCTGGTGGAGCAGCCGATTGCGGGCAACAACCACGCCGGCATGCTCCGCCTGCGAAACAAATGCAATATCCCGCTGATGGCCGATGAAGCTCTGCATGGCCCGTCGGATGCATTCTCACTTGCAAAGCAGCGCGCAGTGGACGTATTCGCGGTAAAGATCGCGCAGTCCGGCGGTTTGACCGGTGCAATGCAAGTCGCCGCCATTGCAGAGTCGGCGCATGTGGATCTGTACGGTGGAACGATGCTGGAAGGCGGCGTTGGCACGATCGCTTCTGCGCACGTCTTTTCTTGTTTTCCTTCGTTAGCCTGGGGCACCGAATTGTTCGGACCGTTGCTGTTGACGGAAGAGATACTCACGAAGCCATTGGAATACAAAGACTTCCATCTGACCGTGCCATCCGGACCGGGACTAGGCATCGCACTGGATGATGAACGCATCGGTTTTTTACGTCGCGATAGAACGGCGCCAAAAATATTCGCACTGCACTAATTTAAAAACGGAGAGCATCGTGTTATTCAAAGTTGAGATGACTGTCCTGCTTCCACCGGATATGCCGCAATCTATCGCAGACAGTCTGAAAAGCAGAGAGAAAGAAATTGCTCAGAAATTGCAGCAAGTCGGAAAGTGGCGTCATCTATGGCGGATCGCCGGACGCTACGCAAACGTCAGCATTTTCGATGTCGACAGTAATACCGAATTGCACGATTTGCTGATGTCGCTGCCGTTGTTCCCCTACATGAAAATTGAGGTCGAGCCGCTGTGCCGTCATCCATCGTCGATACATGCTGACGAACGTTAAAAGCCGACGCATACCAATCAACCAGACAGGAGATAGAAATGGACAGGAAAGTAATTGATACCTTATTGGCAAAAATAGAAGCTACCCAAACAGATGCGGGCAGCGCGCGCATCAAGCTGATTGTCAATCGTATTTTGAAAGATCTGTTTTACATGATCGAGGATCTGGATGTGCAGCCCGAAGAAGTCTGGACCGCCGTCAATTACCTGACGGAGACCGGAAAATCCGGCGAATTCGGTCTGGTCGCCGCCGGCATGGGCCTGGAACATTTCCTGGATCTGCGAATGGATGAAGCTGAAGCTCGTCAAGGCGTCGAAGGCGGTACGCCGCGTACTATCGAAGGTCCGCTGTATGTAGCAGGCGCGCCGGAGAGCATTGCCGAGGCGCGTCTGGATAATGGTAATGAGCCAGGCGAAGTCCTATTCATGCAGGGGCAGGTTTTAGATGATCAAGGCAAACCGCTGGCCGGCGCCTTGGTCGAAGTGTGGCACGCAAATCATCTCGGTAATTATTCATATTTCGATAAGAGCCAGCCCGATTTCAACTTGCGTTGCAGCATTCGCACCGATGCGCAAGGCCGTTATCGTTTCCGCAGTGTCGTGCCTCTGGGCTACAGTGTTCCGCCGGGTGGCTTGACCGAAAAATTGTTGAAGCAATTGGGTCGTCACGGTACACGGCCGGCACACATTCACTTCTTTGTCACAGCCGACGGCCATCGGAAACTGACAACGCAGATCAATATCGATGGCGATCCTTACCTGTGGGACGATTTCGCCTTCGCCACGCGTGAAGGCTTGGTTCCTGCGATTACGAGAATTACCGACCCCGCCGCCCTGAAGGCAAATAAGGTCGAGCAGCCTTTTTCGTCGATCGATTTCAATTTCATGCTGCATACGGAAAAAAAGGGGTTGCCACCGGCGGAAATCGTTCGTCCGCGCGCCAGCGTACCCGTGTAATACGATAGCGCGGTTCATACACGGAGCCTTATGCCTGTTATTTATCCCGATGGTGCAAGCATTTTCTATCCTCTGGGAGGCCCAGAGGATGCACCGAACGACCGTTGAAGATGCGCAGTTCATGACGCGTTCGGTTCGCGGCTCCGTCTACGCAGGCCTTCCGGCATCGCATTTGTCGAATATAGAAATGCCCGAAGCATTCAATCGGATAGTACCGGATCTTCTTGATGTATAAACGGCAAGCTAGCCACAGCAGGCATTACTTCCTTTGATTGGCAAGCAGGCAGAAATTTGCCAGGGCATCCGATTGATCGTTGGCGCGGAAATTCATGATAACCGGCGAAAACACGCCTTTGTTTGCAAGCGGCCGATATTGAATATCGTCTCGCTTCAGGCCCTGGACCGATTGTGGGACCAACGTGACGCCGACGCCAGCGGCGACCAGGCCGATAGCCGTTTGCATTTCGTTTGCATCCTTCAGTATGGTAGGCATCAAATTTTTGTCAGTGAATATTTGCAAGACCTGATCGGCGTAGCTTGGACGTGATCTGGCGGGATAGAGGATAAAATTTTCCTCGGCAAGCTGTGCCAGGGTGACCTTAGCTTTTTGCAGCAATGCATGACCGACCGGTAGTACGGCGACTAACGGTTCTTCCAACATGGTCTGGCAAACGATATCCGGATCGATAATGTTCAAGCGTCCGAAACCTACGTCGATTTTCCCTGACTTGAGCGCTGCAACCTGTTGCGTCGTCGTCAGTTCTGAAAAGCCGATTTCGATATTGGGATTGTTTGAGCGAAAGCGTTTTATGAGGTCAGGCAGGAACCCGTATAGTGCCGACGGCACGAAGCCTATACTGAACCATTGTTGCTGGCCTTGCGCGATGCTTTTTGTGCGGACCTCCATCTCATCCATGCGTGCCAGCATCTGTATCGATTGCTCATAGAAGAATTTTCCGGCAGGAGTAAGAGAAATTGGACGGGAATCCCGACTGATTAATTCAGCCCCGATCAACTCTTCCAGTTGGCGAATCTGCCTGCTGAGGGGCGGCTGCGCAATATGTAAAATCTCGGCTGCGCGACTGAAACTTAATTCTCTGGCGACAATATTAAAGTATTTTAGATGGCGAAGTTCCACAATGTCTCCGGGTTAACAAATGCCGTGAATTTCCGGCTACTGACATCCGGACATTTTGCCTTACTTTGGGGAAAATAAAACCAAAAGTCCGTGCTGCCGATAGCTCTGTACCCACCGCCGCACAGTCCCATGGCCTAAGCCATATATCTGCCCGACGGCACGTGCGCCTGGACCCTTGATCAAATACTGCTTTATGACCTCTTGTTTGAATTTCGCGTCATATTTCGCCATGAAAAAACCCCAAAGGTTGGATTTAATGTCCAACTTTTTGGGGTCAGTTCAGTTCATGCGGGTTTTTTGTTTCATGCGGTCTTGCGCCGTCGGGCGTACGATCTACTTCTTCAGGAAACCCAGCTTGCCTTCCCATTTGCGCCGCACCTCGTCCGCATAGGCGGACGACACCTCATTGATCGATGGGTACCGGTCCTTCCAATGGTAGGGACGCACGGCATACATAATGATGCGGCTCATTGATATGTCACCAGTTGCCCGCTTCTCCGGAGGGACGCGCGGATCGATGTGGCCAGTCCAGCAATCGTCGATGATGTCGGTCTGCGTCTTCGGATCCCAGCGAGTCGACAGGGCCCACATGACTTCGGCTGGGTTGGTGATGTCGATATCATCGTCGACCACGATGACCATGCGCGTCATATAAGCCCCTGCACCGCATCCGGCCGCGACCATTCCCGCCATCTTGGCATGGCCGGGATGCAGTTGCTTGATGGAGACGACAGTCGAAAATCGGTAGCCCGCGCCCGGCATTGTCCAGACGCCCTGAACCTCGGGAACACCCGCGCCCTCCAACGCATTCCAGATGGCCGCGAGGCGGGTAATGGAACCTCCGGCACCGCCGGCCTTGGTCGGTTTGGTCGGCGGCCAGCCAACGATGATCGGGTCATTCCTGTGATAGACCGCGTGCACCTGCAGCACCGGTTCCGGCGCGCTCGACGCGTAATATCCAGGCCACTCGCCAAATGGCCCTTCGAGGCGCGAATCCTGTTCGGGCGGCGGCATGAATCCGTCGAATACGATTTCCGCATCTGCCGGAATCGGCAGCCCGCTGGCCTTGCATTTGACCACATCGATCGGGCGGCCGATCAACCCTCCGGCGAGGCCATATTCCGATTCGCCATGCCGCGCAGGCGTTGCGGCTGCGGCGCCCAGGATCGGCGCCTGCCCGACGCATACCGCCATCGGGCACGATTCGCCGCGCGCCCAGTACTTGCGCCGGATCACGTCACCGTGTTTGCCGGGTTCGATGAAGACACTGAGTGTTTTCTCATCCTGGATCATGACGCGATAGGTGCCGAAGTTGACCCAGTCGCTGTCGGGGTCGCGCGTGATCACCATGCATTCGGTGCCGATGTATTTGCCGCCGTCGCCCTCGTGCCACTTCGGTGCCGGGAATTTCAGGCAGTTCACCTTTGCGCCTTCGTCGACGTTTTCAAACACCGGACCCGTGGCAACTTCGCGTGGCGGAATCGGTTCGCGCCTGTCCTTCTGCCGACGGCGGAAGGCTTTTAGCGTTTCAAGATTGAAGTCGCCTGCGGCAAAATGGGCGGTGCGCACGTTGCAGACCACCCGGAAGCCAGCCGGAAAGCCCTTGATGTTGTCAAACAACAGGACGGGCGGATACCGCTTCTCGAAGCTGAGTTCGAACAGTGCTCCGATCTCCAGATGCGCGTCCGCCTCCTGGATAAGCTCGAGTTGCCCTGCGCGTTCCGCCTGCCGGATAAATTCCCGCAGGTCACCCCTCGCTTCATTCAACGACTGCGTGTTCATTGCATCCATGATGTCTCCCTTTTGTCTGTATCCGGCGCGGCTAATGGCGTCGGCTATTTGCACTTATCCTTGGGCCGGTCGAAACGGCCGGCCCGATAGTCCTCGTTAGCGTTGCCCGCGGTCCAGGATCAATTGCCTGAACTGATTGAACGATTTTTCCTCCTCGTCGAGCATTACGGTCGGATCGAGCAACTTGAACTTCAGATTCTTAAACGGTGACTCAACCTTTTGATTCGTCGGAATGTAGCCGATTTTCACGATGAGGCTCTGCCCTTCGGGGCTGATCATGAAGTCATAGAAGAGCAGTGCGGCATACGGATGCGGCACTTTTTTCGGTACTGCCACGCCGCCTGGCGTGCCGATCGCCGGCTCCTTGATCACAAACCAATCGATCGGCGCGCCTAGTTTCTTTTGTTCCTCGACGCTGTGGGGAAGCACGGTCAGCGCCATCGGCACATCGCCTGTCGCCACCAGTTTCGTCAGCAGCGGGTAGCCGCTGCGGGTGGACAAACCGTTGCCGGCCAGGTCGCTGAAGAACTTAACGCCTTCGGTCTGCCCCATGTCCTTGATGACCGACGACACCCACTCATGGCTATTGGCTTCGATGCCGAGCTTGCCCTTCCATTTGGGGGACAGCAAATCATGATAGTTCTTAGGCAGGTCTTCTTTTCGTATAGCGTTCGTGTTATATGCCTGCACACGCACTGACACGGAGATCGACGCCCATTCGTGGTGAGCCGGCACGACTGACGGCAGCAAGTCCTTTTGGTAGGGTGAGCGGATTTCCTGCAACAGGTTTTCGCGCCGCAATGCTTCCAGTGAGACGGTCGGTATGTTAATGACGTCTACCATATGCTTGTCGGACCTGGATTCCATAATCACCCGCTGCAGGACAAGGTCGTCGCGAGTGCGCCAGACAACGACCTTGATGCCGTATTTTTTTTCGAAGGGTTCGACGAGTTGACCCACGAGATCGGAAGGAATGGTGGTGTAAAAAACCAGCGATCCTTCTTTCTTTGCTTCTTCCACCAGGAGCTGTTGCCGGTCGGCCCCCTGATAGACGGCCATCTGCTGCAGCGTTTGCGCCATCGACGCCGGAACAAACAACAGGAACGACAGGGTGAAAGTCAGGACAATCCAAGCTCGCTTTACATCGGGCATTACGTGGTCTCCTTTTCTTGTAATTCGCACTGCGAATATGCAAACTGCATTGCAAATAATATATAGCAAGTCAAACGGAGTCGTCAATTTTTTATGCGTTCTCTGCATACGAATTTCAATGCAAATCGCTTGGATCGCAGTGCTGTTTTCACCACGGATGCCGCGCTATGCATAAGCCGCCGTCGGCGACGATTCCGGGTGGTATCTACAATTGGTGTTAATGGCGTTTTTCGGCGCGCAAAATAAAAATGCCGACGCCGGCCGGCATCGGCATACGGTAAAGCCGCCTTAGATTGGCGGCTTATTCAAGTCTGTGAGCCGCGCACGCGGCGCGCCGTGAATAATCTGGATGCGTGAGATTGTGTTTGCAGATTTCGATACGCTATTGAAGACTTAAGGAAGCGCTGATTAAGCTACTCCAGTTAAAACGATTGTCCGCACATTGTTATAGGTTGTGTTCTTCGAGTTCGTCGTCGATCGTGTACGAGAGCGTCAAAATACCCCATTCACCCATTAGCACCAAATGATCGTCTAATCCTTCATGGTCGGACGCATCAAATATGTCGCCGATTTCCTGACGCTGCTCTGGATGGCAATGTCGCGCGGCAGCCTCGACGATCTGCAATTTCGTTGCAGCGTGATCGACGGTTAGCGTCGCTTGAGCCTCTGCAGTCGCAGTGGTGTAATTAATTTTATATGTATGCATTTTGGTCTCCTGCCTATTGCAGGTAGACCGGATTTGCGAGCTTGGGTTCGCGTTTTTGCGCGATAAATCGTCAGCGGATTTGTGTTTCAGCTTCGGGCCACAAGCCTGGAAACAGGTAACGAAACAATGATAAGGGAAGGGCGAGTTCCACCGGCCTCTTTGGCGTTGTTGATGACTTGCGCAGCCAAAGGGCGTACCTCTTCCATCGCCTTTTCTCCTGGCAATAGAGGATGCATCTGATGCGGACTCCGGTAGTGATATTCTTGCATTGTTGCCACGTCAAGTTGCCAAATTGCGCTATTTGGCGGGTTAAATGGCGAATATTTAATTAGATTTTTTTGTAATTAAAAATAATTAAAACAAAGGCTTAGTAAAATTTTGGCGAATATAGTGGCGAATAATATAGCGGAAAGCATTTTGCCGAAATATTTTGGATTTTCTCGGACTGTTATCCGCACAAATCGAATGCTGGTGGAGGGCCAAACGGGACAGTCGCTCGAATATCAGCGAGCTTTATTAAAGCAAGGCGGGTGGCGATTCTTGTTAAATATGAATTTGGCCCCAACGCCGGAGCGGAACATCTCAGGAACTCTTGAATGAAAAATCTTATGCATGAAAGAGGGCCTGGCCCCGCCCGGTTTCATATGTTGGAGAATTCCTTCTTTGATCGCGACAGCCCAGCGCTCGCGCGAGCATTAATCGGCAAAGTATTGCGCCGGCGCTGGAAAAATCAATGGCTGTCTGCACGCATCATCGAAACGGAAGCGTACCGGCTGGACGAGAAGGGCAGTCATGCATCGCTTGGCTATACGCATAAAAGGCGCGCGCTCTTCATGGATGGCGGCACCATCTATATGTACTACTCGCGCGGAGGCGATTCGTTGAATATCAGCGCAGCCGGCCCGGGAAATGCGGTGCTGATCAAGTCGGCTTATCCCTGGATTGATGCCATCGCCGGCCCTGCGGCATTTGCCGTCATGCAGGCAGAAAACCCG
>DASYCG010000128.1:0-3902 GCA_036500325.1 Herbaspirillum sp.
GCAGCACGCCGATCAGATTACCGATCAGCACGCCAAAAAAAGACCACATCAAATTATGCGGTTGCAGCGCGACGCCGAAGCCTTGCCATAAATCCAGTAAAGACTGTGCAATCATCACTTAACCCCATTGAAACAAAGGAAACTGCACTTGCAGCGCGTACCAGAAAACCACCACGCAGACCAGGCACATTGCTGCCGCAAGAATAATCGCGCTCTTGATGGTGTTCTGGCGGTCGCCCAAAGCGGAAATAAAAACAATCCCGAATGTGGCCGGTATCAGCCCGCCGTATCTGCCCAGGATCACAAACGCAATGATGCTCAGCGAAATGCAAATCCAGCCGCGCCATTCAGGAGGCAGATTGTCTTCTTTGTTGTTTTCCTTGACTTCCGCAGCAGCACTGGCTGCAGCGCCGATCATGATCGCCACCCCGGTAAATGCCAGAATGACGCCGAGCGCCACCGGAAAAAATCCCGGACCCATGCGCACCAGCGTGCCGATCCGGTAGGACATGCCGGCCCAGATCGCGCTCACGCCGAACAGGAGCATCAAGCCCCCGCCGTAATAATCCCGGTTATGTTTGTTGATAAAGCTGTGCTGCTTCTCATGTACCTTCTCATGTTCCATCTGGACTGCTCTCCTTTTATTCCGGTTTGACGTGGGCAGCCTGCGTTACACGACTCCACATCTGCGTTTCATTCTTCGCCAGCGTCAGTAATTCATCGGGGGTCGTGGTCTTCAGAATCAAGCCTTCTTTGGTCAGACTTTCCTTGGCTGCAGGATCTTTCAGCGCGGCGATGATCGCCGTGCGATATTGCGCGACCAGGGCGGGAGACATTTTCGGCGGTCCCCATACTGCATACCATGGATCGACGTGATAATTAGCAGCGCCCTGCTCCTGCAATGTCGGAATGTCCGGGAAGGCCGGATGCCGATAGCGCAGCGAACCGCCGATGATCTTCAGCTGACCCGCGCGCGCCAGCGGCACCGCGACCTGAATCGGCATGAACATCGTCGGCACTTGCCCGCCGACCAGATCGGTGAAGGCCTGCGAAGAGCCTTTGTACGGGACGTGCTCCAGCGAAATATTGCAGGTTTGTTCAAGCACCAGCATGCACAGGTGATGATGCGTGCCGACGCCCGGCGACGCATAGAAATTATTCTTGGCGGATTTGGCCCAGGTGATGAATTCCGGCAGATTCTTGGCCGGAATATCTTTATGCACAACCAGCACGAACGAGGTCGACGAAACCTGCGTGATCGGCGAGAAGCCGTTGATCACATCGAAGTCGACCTGTTTGTAAAACATCGGCAGTGTCAGCGTGGTCGCCGGCACAATCATCAGCGTGCCCGGATCGGTGGATTTGGCCACGTAATTCATGCCGATCATGCCGGATGCGCCCGGGCGATTGTCGACGATGTAATTCATGTCCAGCTTCGATTGCATGGCCGGTCCGATGGCGCGTCCGATCAGATCCGGCGTCGTGCCGGGTGTCAGAGGCACGATCATTCTCAATAGCTTTTGCTGTGCCCATACGGCGCCCAGCCTTGTGGCAAGGGCGCCAGCAACGGCGCCCTTCAAAACTGCTCTGCGAAGAGAATTCACAGTGTCTCCAATATCTAACGTCTGATTTATTAACGTTTAATGTAATTATCGAACTGACGAAGTCAGCGTGCGTATTATGCACATTTTTGTGCATTATGCACGCTTCTTTCGCTTTTTTTCGACTGCGTATTTACGCTTATTTTTCCGCTTCGAGACGCTTCAGCATCTTGGTGCGGACCAGGTTCCAGAAGCGGCCATACTCCTGCCAAACGACGTTGGCGGCAACTTCTTTGTCATCCAGGAATGTGATGGTGCCGTCGGCGCCTTTAAGCATTTCAGCCTGGAATTGCATGCGGGCGTTTTGTTCCAGATAAACGCTGCGTCCGATTGCAACGCCCAGGCTTTCGCCGACCACGACCGCACCATGGCCGCGCATCAGCGCTGCAGGATGCTTGCCCAGTTTTTTCGCCAGCGAATCGCCCAGATGGGCATCGCGCACCAGCATGTCGGTGCCTTCGCGCGCATCGCGGATTTCCCAGTTCGGCACGCCCTGGCCGATAAAAGCGGACATGTGGAAAATCGGCTTGAGCCCGGTATTGGTGCAGCAGAACGGAATCACCGACGGCGAATGGTTATGCACCACAGCCATGACTTCGGGCCGCGATTTGTACACTTCGCCGTGGATGTAGCGTTCGATGACGGGATTGAAACCCTTGGCGTCGATCGGTTCGCTGTCCATGCCGAATTCCATCATGTCGGCTTCGGTGACCAGTTCGGGCGCAATCGAGCGCGCCATGAAAAAACGCTCGGGATTGGTTGGGGAACGCACGCTGATATGGCCGTACGCATCGATAATGCCGTGCTCGGCGAGAACGCGATAACCGATCACCAGATCTTGTAAAAAGCTCATTTGGATTTCCTTCTTGATTAAATGGTTGTTCGGGATTGGATCACTCAAGATAATTGCTGGAAATCAGTTGAGAACAATCTTGCCCTTGGCCACGACTTCAGACCACAGCTTGAGTTCGCGTTTGACAACCGTATCCAGCTTTTCAGGCTTGCCGCCCGCAGGATCGACACCTTGCTTGCTCATCGCATCCTTGATATCCGGCAGTTTAAGCAATTGATCGATTTCCGTATTCATCTTCGCGACCAGCGCAGGCGGCGTGCCGGCCGGCGCCATCACGCCGTACCAGGTTTCCACCAGCATGTTCGGATAACCCGATTCGATCAGCGTCGGCACTTGCGGGAAGGTCGGTGCGCGTTCGCGGCTCATCACAGCCAGCATGCGGACTTCGCCGCTTTTTGCGAGCGGCGTGGCAGTCTGCAACGCAACCACGCTGGCTTGCACGTGGCCGCCCAGCATGTCGCTCAGCGCGCCCGCGGTGCCCTTGTACGGCACATGCGTCATGTTGGTGCCGGTTTGCTGCATGAACAATTCCATCGCCAGATGCTGCGAGCTGCCGGGACCGGGCGATGCATAGTTCACCACGCCAGGCTGTTTCTTGATCTGTGCGATGAAGTCTTTGATGTCTTTTGCGGGGAATTGATTATTCACCACCAGCGTGAAGGCGCTGGTGCCCAGCAGGGAAACCGGCGCAAAACTCTTGGCGGCATCGTAAGGCAGCTTCGGATTGATCGCTGCCAGCGTGCCGTAAGAAGTCGCGGCAAACAGGAAGGTGTAGCCGTCCGGCGCGGCCTTGGCGGCGTAGTTGGTGCCGATGATGCCGGACGCGCCGGTGCGGTTATCGACGATAACCGGCACATTCCACTGTTGCGTGATTTTGGCGCCGAGCAGACGCGCCAGTACGTCGGCCGTGGTGCCCGGTGTGTAAGGCACCACAAATGTGATGGCATGCGCAGGATAGGTCTGCGCCTGCGCCGCCATCGGCAGCGTCAGTCCGGCTGCCAGCCCGATAGCGATGCCCAGGCCGGGCTTGGCGTACTTGAAATTAATAGTCATGATTCCGATCTCCCGTGATTTTCGAATCGCGTGCTTGCGTTTTTGTGCTTGTTTTCCAACTTATATTTCAAATTTCTTATGTGAAACTGATATTTCAAACTTATTTCAGTTTGAAGACCTTTTCCGCATTGGTCTGGAAGAAGGCTTTCTTGTCGGCTGCACTCATTTCCATGCCGTCCATCGCCACCACTTCGTCCGCCGAATACTGATACGGATAATCCATCGCATACAACACCCGATCCGCGCCCAAGGTCTCTTGCGTGAACTTGATCGCAGGCTGCCATGCCATGCCGCTGTTGGTGATGTAGAAATTCTCGCGCAGATAATCGCTAGGCTTCTTCTTCAATGCCCGAACGGTCGGATAACGATCCGATTTCACGGTGGCCTGATGCATG
>DASYCG010000129.1:0-5421 GCA_036500325.1 Herbaspirillum sp.
CACCTGCACCGCCCGGATCGGCCGGCCCGAGGCGCTGCCGCCGCCGAAATCGAACAGCAATTCGCGCAAGGTCACGCCGAAGGCTTTCTCGACCAGCCCGCCGTAACGCAGGTTGCCGGCCAGTTGCATCGGCAGCGTGCCCATAGAACGACCCATGCCGAAATTTTTGTAGAAGCTGCCGCCGCGCGCCAATATGATCGGCACCGACGCTAAAGTAATGACGTTGTTGATGACCGTAGGCAAACCGAACAAGCCCTCGATCGCCGGCAAAGGCGGCTTGGCGCGCACGATGCCGCGCTTGCCTTCCAGGCTTTCCAGCAGCGCGGTTTCTTCGCCGCAAACATATGAACCGGCGCCCTTGCGTACTTCCAGTTGGAAATCCTTGCCGAAACCGAGGATGTTGTTGCCCAGGAAGCCGCGTTCGGTAGCGATTGCAATAGCCTGATTCAGCGCTGCAATCGAGTGTGGATATTCGGAGCGCACGTAGATATAACCGTAAGTCGCCCCCACTGCCAACCCGGCAATCGTCATGCCTTCGATCAGCATGAAGGGATCGTCTTCCATCACCATGCGATCCGAGAAGGTGCCGGAATCGCCCTCGTCGGCGTTGCAGACAATATATTTCTGCGCAGCGGCCACACCTAAAACGGTCTTCCATTTGATGCCGGTCGGGAACGCCGCACCGCCGCGTCCGCGCAAACCGGAATCCAATACCGCCTGCACAATTTCAGACGGTGCCATTGCCAATGCGCGCTGCAAACCGAGATAGCCTTCATGCGCCAGATAATCGTCCAGCGAAACGGGATCGGTAATGCCGATCCGTGCAAAAGTCAGGCGTTCCTGATTCTTCAAATAGGGGATTTCTTCGGTCAGTCCATGCCCCAACGCATGATCGGCGCCATTAGCCAGACCGGCATCGAACAAACCGGCAACATCTTCCGGTGTCACCGGACCGTAGGCAACGCGGCCTTGCGGCGTCGCTACTTCAACCAGCGGCTCCAGCCAGAACATGCCGCGCGAACCGTTGCGAACCAATTCAATATCGATACCGCGCCGTTGCGCTTCTGCGCTGATGGCGGCCGCGACCTGATTCGCTTCCAGCGCCAATGCGACCGAATCGCATGGGACGAATATTTTGACGCGCACGGTATTGCCCGCTGCGCCGTTCACTGCGCCGTTCACCGGATTACTCATTGCGCACCTCCCGGCATCGCCAGTTTGCGTTCGAGGATGCGATCGAATTTGGCATCGGAAACCTGCGCATGCAGATCGTCATCCAACATGACATTCGGGCCGGAAGAACACAGCCCCAGGCAATAAACCGGTTCCAGCGTAAATTTTCCATCGGCGCTGGTTTCATGAAAACCGCAACCGAGCGCAGCCTCGGCATGGGCGATCAGTGCATCGCAACCGCGCGACTGGCAAGCCTCCGCGCGGCAAATTTGCAGCACATGGGCGGCCGCAGGCGTCTGCCGGAAATGGTGGTAATACGAAATAACGCCGTGCACTTCCGCTCGCGAAACATTGAGTTCCTCGGCGATCAGCGCCACCGCATCATGGGGAATATAGCCAAGCGCATCCTGAATTGCATGCAACACGGGCAGCATCGGGCCGGCCAGATTTTTTTGCCCGGCGATGATAGCCAAAATGCGGTCCTTATCGATCAGCCGCGCCGCATCATTCTCTAACGGCTTTTCCAATACCTGTTGCATTACCTTCTCCTGCCAATAAATTACAAAACACTATTCGGGACATCGGCGAAAATCCGGTGCCGGCCGGCACACTTCGCAGGCCGGCGCCGATTCGCTTTCCAACTACGTTGCAACCGCTTTTCAAGCGGTTACAACACCCCTACTAAAACAACACAGCCGCCTTTTGCAGCGTGATCGCAACGCCCCAGATCAGCGGAATGACCACCAGAGCCCAAGCGATAAACAGCAAGCCTGGATTACTGCCGTTGCCGATGAGCGCCATATCGGCCGCACTGACACCGTTTTCGGCACCGGCGTCTTTTTCATGCGCCAACTGCTTCTCGCGCGCCAGTTCTTCCGGCGTCATGAAATGCTTATCGGCAACCGGGCGAATCATCAGATTCAGGATCAAGCCCACCACCAGCAAGCCGGCCAGGATGTACATCGTCGTGTTGTAGACAGACGCACGCGCCATGCCTTGCGCCAACTGATATTCGCGCATGTAATTGACGATGACCGGGCCCAGAATGCCGGCGGTAGACCAGGCTGTGAGCAACCGGCCATGAATCGCACCGACGTTCTGGCTACCGAACAAATCCGCCAGATAAGCCGGCACGGTAGAAAACCCGCCGCCGTACATCGACAAAATGATGCAGACCGCCGCCACGAACAAACCGACCTGGCTGGTCTGACCGGACCACGGCAAGCTCACATACAAGACAAACCCGAGCACGAAAAACACCACGTAAGTCATCTTCCGGCCGATGAAATCGGAGCACGAAGCCCAAACGAAACGGCCACCAATATTGAACAGGCTGATCAGGCCGGTAAAGCCTGCGGCGATCGCAGCAATACTGGCTTTCTCGACGCCCGACAAGTCGTTGAACGCCGTCGCCACGCCGAGCAGCTTGCCGCCGAACATTTCCTGCAACATCGGCGAAGCCATGCCGATCACGCCGATACCGGCCGACACGTTCAGGCACAACACCAGCCACACCAGCCAAAATTGCGGAATGCCCCAGACCTTGCTGACGTGGACATGCTTTTGCGTGATCATTCCGTTCGAGGTTGCAACCGGCGGCGTCCAGCCGGCAGGCTTCCAGCCCGATGGCGGCACGCGATAACCGAATGCGCCGCCCATCATGAACACAAAATAAATCGCGGCCATCACCAGGAAAGTTTCCCAGACGCCAACCGAAGTCGGCGTAGCGAAATGCCGCATCAGCAAATCGGCCAGCGGACTGCCGATCAATGCACCGCCACCGAAACCCATGATCGCCATGCCGGTCGCCATACCGCGCCGATCCGGAAACCATTTAATCAGCGTCGATACCGGTGAGATATAGCCAAGCCCCAAGCCGATACCGCCGATCACTCCCGATCCAATCCACATCAGCGATATCTGGTGGACATAAATACCCAAGGCCGAAATAACCAGCCCGCCGCACCAGCACAACGCCGCTACAAAACCGGCCTTGCGCGGGCCCGCATGCTCCAGCCACCCGCCCCAAATTGCCGCCGACGCACCGAGTACGACAAAGAACATCGTAAACATCCAGCCCAGCATCGAGATTTTCCAATCGCAATTACTTGCAAACACTTCTGCCAAAAACCCCATATCTTTGGCACAAGCGACTGACTCCTTGATGCCGATCGCCCTGGACAGCGGCAACCAAAAAACAGAAAAACCATAGGCCATGCCAATACACAGATGAATCGCCAAAGCTGCTGGCGGTACCAGCCATCGGCTAAACCCTGGTTTTGCAATCGTGTGCTCCTTTGCCAGAAAATCTGAAAAAGCCATTATTTCCTCCTATTTGTTTTTTGTCGGACCCTTATATATATGCTCTTTTGTGCATATATTCTGATTATATTTTAGGGCCTACCAAAAAATAACACCTTAATAATACATATTCAATATGTTATCTTTTGCATATATGTTTAACGTAATTATCAAACCCCATTGGGAAATTCGCCATGACGGCCGGAACGCCGTGGACACTGCCGGCCTGCTGGCTTTGTTGACGGCGATCGAGCACACCGGCTCCATCGCCAAGGCGGCGCAGGCGATGGCCATGTCTTACCGCTACGCCTGGGGCCTGCTGCGCGACGTCGAGCATTCATTTGGCGGTCCGCTCATCACAAGCGGGCGCGGACGCGGCACCACCCTGACGCCGCTGGCGAAAAAATTCATCTGGGCCGATCGCCTGATTGCCGCGCGCCTGTCGCCGACACTGGAAAGCCTGGCGTCGGAGTTGGAGACCGAACTCGGCACCTTGGTGGAAGGCAAATCGAAAGTGGTGCGCATCAATGCCAGCCACGGCTTTGCGGTGGCGGAGTTACTCAAGCAAATTAATGCCATCCGGCAACCGCTGGAATTACGCTACCGCCACAGCACAGATGCGGTCGCCGCCTTCTCTCGCGGCGAATGCGATCTGGCCGGTTTTCATGTGCCGCTGGGAAAATTCGAACGGCCGGCATTTGCACACTATAAGAAGTGGCTGAACAAGCGCAGCGATTGCCTGATCCATCTGGCCGTGCGCAGCCAGGGATTATTTGTAGCGCCGGGCAATCCGAAACGCGTAAAAGGTTTGGCTGATTTGCTGCGGAGCGATTTGCATTTCGTCGGACGCCAGATCGGTTCCGGCACCCGCATGCTGCTGGAATTGATGCTGGCCGACGCCGGCATCCCCACCAAAAAAATCGCCGGTTTCGACTCCACCGAATTCACCCACTCCGCGGTCGCGGCCTTCATTGCCAGCGGGATGGCCGATGTCGGCTTCGGGGTGCAGACGGCTGCGCATCGTTTTGGCTTGTCATACATCCCGTTGATACAGGAGCGTTATTTTTTCGCAATCAAAAGCAGCGCACTGGAAGACCCGCTGGTGCGCCCGGTCGTCGACATTTTGCAATCGCCTGCTTTCCGCGAAGTCATCAATGGATTGGCGGGTTACGACGGCACTGATCTGGGGAAAATTTTATCGTGTTCGGAAGCATTTCCTTGAGTTGGAAATTGCGTGTTGGATGAGCGCTCATTTGTGCGTGAAGATTTGTAGGGCCGGCCGATGAATTTTTAGTAATGTTTATGTTGCTGCGTTTCCCGAAATCGGCCATAATAGCCGACGCGTTGCCGGGATGGCGGAATAGGTAGACGCACGGGACTCAAAATCCCGCGCTGAAAGGCGTGCCGGTTCGATTCCGGCTCCCGGCACCAAGAACATGTTTTAAGTGGTCCAAAGAAGTCCAATAAGCCGCGTTTTTCACTATGAAAACGCGGCTTTTTTGTGCGCCAAGCATTTTTAACGTTCATTGCAATCCAACAGTTTTGGAGCCATGCTTGTATCCATAAATCCAATTTCAACATTGCATGGATACAAAGTGCCAAAACTAGCCAAACCACTCACCGATACGCAAGTCCGAACCACCAAGCCAACGGAAAAAATTTACACTTTACCGGATGGTGCTGGCATGTATCTCGAAGTCGCTACATCCGGCACGAAGATATGGCGAATGCAGTATCGCAAAAAAAACGGTAAGAAGAACCGGCTCACGTTTGGCACTTATCCAGAAGTATCTCTACTCGAAGCGAGAACGCGGCGTAGTGTAGCTCACAAACTTTTAGCAGACGGCATTGATCCAGCTCAGTTTAAACGTGACTCAAAACAAGCAGACGACATTGCTGCGTCACATACTTTCGAGGCTGACCGCGCATGGCTTCAGAGCGATGGCA
>DASYCG010000130.1:0-48277 GCA_036500325.1 Herbaspirillum sp.
GCCGCCGTAGATATCCCATTCGACATTGCCCTTGCCGCCGGCGCCGACGGTATCTTTAATCCATTTGATGTTCGACAGCCAGGTGCCGGCATACAGGCCCAGTGGGTTGTAGACATAATCCGCGCCGCCCTGGACGGCTGGATCGAAGCGGGTTTGCGAGATGCCACGGAAACGGTAATCGTTGACAGCGCCGATGTTGAAGCTCAATGCATTGTCGGGTACGGGTGCTGCTGCTTCGTCGGCGTAAGCCAGATTGCCGGTCAAAGTGAGAGCGATGGCGGTAGCCAGGATGATTTTCTTCATGTTTCTCTTTCTAAAATTTCGATTCATTGCGTCATTGCAAGGAAATCAGGGCTAACAAAATCGGGGCTAATTCAGTTCGCTTCGAAGTGTCCGAACTGCGCGCGCGGCAGCTGCCGCATGATGGCGATCATGACTAAATCCGACGCCAGAACGTCGTATTTTAGAGACAGCCAAACACTCATGCGTTTGGCGTGGGCAATGGGTTGTACGCGGATTGACGACAATTTATCGCCGCAAACGGTGGCGGCCAATTGGCGCAAATGCATCAGATCGGAGGCGTCTACGGTGATGTGCATCGTGACGATGTGTGGTGCTGGCGCCGGCGATGGAACGGGGCGGGGAGGGGTGGCTGCAGGCTGAAATGAATGTTGGACGGCATGTTGAAATACAGCGGCATTTCGTGCGGGTTCGCGCTTGTCGAAAGTTGTACGCGCTACCGGGAAAGAGTCCTGGATTTTGTGCCCGAACATAGATAATGGGGACACGTTTTGCAGCAGATGTAAGCGATTCATTTGCAATCACCGTTCGTTGTTTTGACGAAGAACAGCTTAGCGCTGCGTCTATAAAAAATTCCTAAAAAGACGGCGCCGGGATGTAATTGAAATGTATAAATTTGCCGGCGCCGGCGCCGGCGACGCGCCTATTTTGTGCAGCCATTTTGTCCTACACGATTATCAGCCACGCGCCGCTGGCGGCTTTGCCGGCTTTACGGATACTGCAAGGAGCATTGCAGTAAAAAGCTGCAGCGCATCCTTTAGGAGAACGGCATGCAAAAAATAATATTGGCGTTAGTAACAGTGGCCGGCGCATTGAGCCTGGGTGGTTGTGCTTATCCGGACCATAGCGGCGTTTATCAGGACCAGCACAACGGTCGTCAAGAGCAAAGCCATGATGATCGATACGACCATCGCAACGATGGTTATCACGACGATCGCCGTGATGAGGACCACCACGACGATAATTATGGTGATCCGCGTCGGCAATAAGTCAATCGGGCATTAGACGGAAAACGGGCGGTCCCGATAAAAATTCGGACCGCCCGTTTTCCTTTTGAAACACCCTTGAACGTCGGTTCCGGGTGCGCTTTGCTGCAATAGTTTACAGTAGCCGTTAAAGCGCAGCTTTGATTGAAGGATCAACTCTCTCAGGGGAACGGCATGGAAGTGAAAATCGTAAAAGGCGAAGGCAAGCTGCAACACGTGATTACCGTCGGAAAGCATCGTTTGCTGACTGATGTTTCGGCGGAGCACGGCGGCGAAGACACCGGCGTGGAGCCGCACGATCTGCTGGCGGCCGCGCTCGGCGCGTGCACGGCATTGACGCTCAAAATGTATGCCCAGCGCAAGCAAATGGATTTGCAGGATATCGATGTGCGGATCACGCACGGCCAGGAGGACGACACCTATGTGTTCACGCGCCGCCTGCAGTATTTCGGTCATCTGAGCGAAGCAGAGCGTACCCGCCTGACGGAAATAGCGGATAAATGTCCCGTGCACAGGACCTTATTGGGCCAAATTCGCATCGTGACGCACGTCGATGCCTGATGCAAAAACTCGATCCGGCTGCACATAGGCGATAATGCGGGTTACGGCGTATTACCAACGCCCTTACCAACGGCAAGTGCTGCGGAGTGGAAATTGCGCAGCGCCGCCATTACGATCGGAAATAGTACTTTGACTACGACAAGAACCAAGCGCTGGAACGGGCACATTGAAACCCTCAAATCCGATTATCTGAAAGAAGTCATGACGCAGATGGAGGCCTATGGCGACCGTGTGCAACTGGCATTGAGCGGCCCAGGCCAGCGTCCGCATTACCAGGTGATCAATCCTTCGGGCAAAAAAATGGCTTTCGACAGCAACCATCACTTGTTGAGCCAGGAAGAAGATGCATTCACGCCGGGCAATGTGACCGAGGTCTTTACGCTGGAGCAAGTGAAGACGATTGCCGCCGGCGGCAGCGTGCGCATCGCAGGCAGCAGCCGCGTAACCCGTACTGCCGGCGGCATCACCCGCTCGACACGCAATACGGCGGCGGTCGTCAAGGCCAAGGACCTGATCGACGTCGAAAAATACAATTATTTCAAGGACAATCGCGAAACGCTGCCGCCGACCATCGGCGAGCATTCGTTGCAGATTACGGCATTGATGACCGGCGGAAAATCAGCCGAAGAAGCGTTCGGTGAAGTGTTGAAACAGCATTATTGAGCTGTAAGTTGAACTGTAAGCTGCTTGCCTGGTACCTATTGATATTGAAACAGCCGAGGGTGAAAAGATGAAAGACGATACCGACATCCAACTCAGCGGTCCTTTTAAAGTGACCGACACTTCCGGTAGCGCGCACGATGTTTCCGGCATTCGCATCTTCGACGAAGGCTACGGCATCATCGACGTGTATGTCGATTTTGCTCGCAGCGTCGGCGAGCTGCATCTCTATGACGATGCTGCGGTGGTCCGCCAGATATTGGCGAAATTGCGCGGTCTCGGCTATCAGGGGCCGGACTTCGGCCACGGCGATCTCGGCTTGCAGGACGATAAAATCGTCGTGCTCGAAGCGCCCGAAGAATTCAACGAATTCGCCGCGCGCAAAGGCTGGAAGAATCTGGCCGAAGAGTTCGACGAAGACGAGGAAGATCTGGCCGGCGCCGTCGGCGCCGCATCGAGCACGCAACTCGATGACCTGATGCGCAAGTTCAAAGGCTGATTTAAAAACCGGCCGGCGCGTTCGGCAGTTCGGCGCTCGGGGCTGCAGTGATCGTTGAATGACCGAAAGCGCGCTGCGACAATGCGTCGGCAATGGCATTCCGCCGGCGCGGAATCCATCGCAACGTAACCTCCGGCAATTGCGCGAGCAACGCCCGCGCCTGGGCATGATAGCCGGATAAATTACCGGCGTGGCTATTGCTGGCCAGGCTATCTATCACCACCCGGCTGTCGCCGTAAATCAGCAGCGGCGCCGCCTGCAGGCGCACCGCCATTTCCAATAACGCAATCAACGCCAGATACTCGGCCTGATTGCTGTCGCCTTGCCGTGCAGCGCGGCACAATTCAAATAATTGCCCATCCGGATTTCGCAATACCCCGCCGATGCCGAGCCGGCCTGGGTTCGGGCGAGCCGAACCGTCGAACCACGCCAGCCAACGCACATTATCTGTTTTCTCCGCTTCTTCACTGGCGCGCTTTTGCGCCTGCGCGGCATCCTTTTGCTGTTTTCGCGCCGCCTTCCTGATCGCCTCGGCATCCCTGGCCAGTGCGCGCTGCGCCACCAGTTCCTGCAAGGGAATGCCGTGACGCTCCAGCGTCTGAATCAATGCATCGCGTTCCGGCAAACCGTCGTTGCGCATGAGGCGCCGGCTGAGAACCAGTTCGGTCTTATATGCAGCGAGCCGGAGTTCGTCGAGAGTGGGCATGAGGCGAATTTTTATGATTCGATCTTCGGCTTTTGAAGCGCGGCAGCTTCGCGCAACTTATCCTTTTTACTTTTACGCCGGCCCTTGATGCCGCCATTGGCTTTATCGGCGGCGGACAAACCGCTCAGATCGATAAGCGGCTGAGGCTGATCTTTCGGTTCGAAACCGGCGATCTGTTCACGGGCGATCTTTCTTTGCTGGCGCTCCTCGATCAAGCGGAAATGGGCTTCGGTGTTGACGCTGATAAAACTGATGGCGACGCCGCTGGCGCCGGCGCGGCCGGTACGCCCGATGCGGTGGGTGTATTCAACTGTAGAGCGCGGCAGATCGTAGTTCACTACGGCAGGCAATTGCGTGATATCGATACCGCGCGCGGCCACGTCGGTGGCGACCAAGACGCGCAACTTTGTATTTTTGAATTCAGCCAGCAATTGCGTGCGCGCGCCCTGGCTGAGATCGCCATGAAAAGCACCGGCATCGATCCCGGCGCGTTGCAGTTTCACGGCGACGATGTCGGCCGCATATTTGCTGGCAACGAAAACCAGCGCCCGTTCCCAGGCATGCTCCTTGATCAGATGCCGCAGCAATTGCGTGCGGCGTCCGGCATCCACTTCAATCGCCCGTTCCGCGATATCCGGCCGTCCGGCTTCGGTGGATGCGATCTCGATGCGGGTCGGATCATGCAGAATTCTGTCCGCCAGCGTTTGCACTGCCGGCGGATACGTCGCCGAAAACAACAGCGTTTGCCGCTGTGCCGGCAACAGCGCCAGCAGACGGCCGATTTCATCGGCAAAGCCCATATCGAGCAGGCGATCGGCTTCATCCAATACCAGTGTCGCCGCGGCAGAAATGCCGAGCGCATTATGATCGATCAAATCCAGCAGGCGGCCCGGCGTGGCAATCACAATATCGGCGCCGCCGCGCAAAGCCATCATCTGCGGATTGATCGACACGCCGCCGAACAGTATGGAAATTTTCAGCGGATGCGGATTGTATTGCGCCAGCTTTTCAAACACGGCGCCGACCTGCGCCGCCAGTTCGCGCGTCGGCACCAGGATCAGCGCGCGCACCTGGCGCTGCTTTTCGCGTTGCCCGACTACCAGGGATTGCAATATCGGCAGCGCAAATGCGGCCGTTTTACCGGAACCGGTTTGCGCCGACGCCAGCACATCGCCGCCGCGCAGAATGACGGGAATGGCTTCGGCTTGAATCGCCGTCGGCGCGGAATAACCCGTTTCGTCAATGGCGAGTAACAGGGAGGGCAGCAGACCCAAAGAGGAAAATGGCGAGTTGGGCATGGGCCTTGAAATTTCTATTTTGATAATGCAAAAGAGACAAAAGAGGGCAGTATGCCACGCGCCGAGCGGCTTTTCCCGAACAGGTATAAACTACGCCCCCATAGACGACAGACGCAGCAATGTGCGTCTGTCTTTTTTTACCCGCTGGTTCTTCTGCTTTTGGTCGATGTCCCGTTTTTGGTTTTCCCGGGTTTTTCGCTTGCTTCACCATCATCCGCAATGTCTCGTATCTTTCTTATTCCGTTAGTTGTCGCCTGTGCCTTGTTCATGGAGAACATGGACGCGACCGTGCTCGCCACTTCCCTGCCGGTTCTGGCGCGCGATCTCGGACAAGACCCGCTGACGCTCAAACTGGCGCTGACCTCCTACGTCGTCGGGCTGGGCGTGTTCATCCCGATCAGCGGCTGGGTGGCGGACCGCTACGGATCGCGCACCGTGTTCCGGGCGGCGATGGCGGTATTCATGTTCGGTTCCCTGATGTGCGCGGCATCCAACTCTCTGCTGGCTTTTGTCGCGGCCCGGTTTTTACAGGGCATCGGCGGCGCGATGATGGTGCCGGTCGGCCGCATCGTGGTATTCCGTTCGGTGCCGCGCGAAGACCTGGTCAAGGCAGTCAGCTTTCTGACCCTGCCCGCATTATTGGGGCCGGTGATCGGGCCGCCGCTGGGTGGCTTTATCACCACCTATTTTCACTGGCGCTGGATTTTCGTCATCAACATACCGGCCAGCATTCTCGGCATGTATCTGGCCAGCCGCTATTTCGAGAACTGGCGCACGGATGACGTGAAACCGCTCGACCTCAAAGGCTTCTTCCTGTCCGCCATCGGCAGCACACTGGCGATGATGGGCCTCTCGCTGCTCGACGGCGAATTGCTGTCGCCGCCGCTGGCAATGTGTCTGATTGCAGCCGGCGCGCTGATGCTCTATTTATACGTACGGCATGCGCGCAACGAACCTTTTCCCTTGCTCAATTTACGCATGCTGCGGATTCCCACTTTCCGCGTTTCGGTGATGGGCGGCTCTTTATTCAGAACCGGTTTCGGCGCCGTACCGTTTCTGCTGCCGATGACGTTGCAGGTCGGCTTCGGCATGAGCGCGTTTCATGCCGGCACGATTACCTGTGCATCGGCATTCGGCGCGATGTTCATGAAGGCGATCGCATCCCGCGTCCTGCGCCGCTTCGGCTTCCGCACTGTGCTGACATGGAATGCGGCGCTGTCCGCACTGGCGCTGGCGTCTTACGGCCTGTTCACGCCGGACACGCCTTACCTGATCATGCTGGCGGTGGTGTTGATCGGCGGTTTTCTGCCCTCGATACAATTCACCGGTTTCAACAGCCTGGCCTATGCCGATCTCGATAACGCCGATGTCAGCAACGCGACCAGCATGGCCAGCGTGGTGCAGCAGATATCGCTGGGTGTGGGTGTCACTATTAGCGCGCTGGTCGTCACGTTCTCCAGCCGTCTGCAAGGCCACACCAGCATCGAAGCCAACGATTTCTGGCCGGCATTCATTACCATCGGCTTATTCTCAATGGCATCGATCCCGCTGGTTCGCCGCATGGCGAAAGATGCGGGCTCCGTTCTTAGCGGACATAAGTCAGCGGACATAAGCCGGCAACGGCGCCAGCAGAGCCTGTAAATCCTCGCTGCTGAATTTCTGCGCTGCGGCGCTATCGTTGCCCAGCACACCTTCCGCCAGCGCCGCCTTGCGGGCCTGCAATTCAAGCATGCGTTCTTCAATACTGCCCTCGATCACCAACTTGTAAACGAAGACATTTTGGTCCTGCCCGATGCGGTGCGCCCGCGCGGTAGCCTGTTCTTCCACTGCGGGATTCCACCAAGGGTCCATATGGATAACGGTATCGGCGGCGGTAAGATTAAGCCCGATGCCGCCGGCCTTCAGGCTGATCAAAAAGATCGGCACGGTCTTTTCCTGAAATTGCGCGATCAGCGCACCGCGTTTCGACGGCGGCGTTTTACCGGTCAATGCGAGCCAAGGCAATTGCAGTTCTGTCAATTCGGCGGCGATGATCTCCAGCAATTCGGTAAATTGCGAAAACACCAAAATGCGACGGCCTTCGGCCACCAGCGACGGCAACATGACGCGCAGCATCTCCAGCTTTGCGCGCTCCATCGTCTTGGCCGGATTGGCGTTCTTCAACAGATACGGATCGCAACACACCTGGCGCAGCTTAAGCAGCGCATCGAGAATAGTGATCTGCGCACCTGAAAATCCCTTGCGCTTCAACACGCGCCGCACCAGCTCATCGGAAGCCACGCGCACGGTCTCATACAGCTCGCGCTGCCGTCCCTGCAATTGCAAACGCTTGATGACCTCGGTGCGCGGCGGCAGTTCGGTGGCGACTTCGTCCTTGCGGCGGCGCAGGATAAACGGCCGCACCCGTTGCGCCAGCAATTGCGCGCGCAGGGTTTCGCCGCCGATCTCGATCGGCTTGCGCCACAGCCGCGCAAAGGTGCGCGCGTCGCCGAGAAATCCCGGCATCAGGAAATCGAACTGCGTCCACAATTCGCCCAAATGGTTTTCCAGCGGCGTGCCGGTCAGGCACAAGCGATGCCGCGCCTGCAAGCGACGCACCGCATCCGCACTGCGGCCGGCGGCATTCTTGACCGTCTGCGCTTCATCCAGAATCAATAAATGAAATTGCTGTGCTTCCAGCGCGGCGCGATCGCGCCATAGCAGCGGGTAAGTGGTCAATACCAGATCATGATCGGTGATGCGATCGAATAATTTGCGTCGCTCCGGTCCCTGCAAGGTCAGCACCCGCAGCGACGGCGCCATGCGGCGCGCCTCGGCCTGCCAGTTGAAGATCAGGGAAGTCGGCAGTACCACCAGCGCCGGCCGGTCGAGCCGGCCAGATTGCTGTTCGATCAGCAGATGCGCCAACGCCTGCGCTGTTTTGCCGAGCCCCATATCGTCGGCCAAAATGCCCGCCAAGTGATGCTCGCGCAGATACTGCAACCAGGCCACGCCAACCAATTGATAAGGCCGCAAAGTCACGCCGAGACCAGCCGGCGCAGCGATCGCCTTCGGTCCGCCGGTATCCTGCAAGCGCTGCGCCAGACTGCGCAACCCTGCCGCACCTTGCAATTGCCACGCGCCGTGCACGCCGGCACGCCGCTGTTGCGATTCCATCAGGCTCTGGCGCATCGCTTCAAGCCGGTAAGCATCCCACGCCGACAAGGCCAGCGGGCCTTCCTT
The DNA here is from genome assembly GCA_036500325.1 of Herbaspirillum sp. Lineage (GTDB taxonomy): Bacteria > Pseudomonadota > Gammaproteobacteria > Burkholderiales > Burkholderiaceae_D > Herbaspirillum. Next base: position 8,233 of record DASYCG010000130.1, read on the forward strand.
GCGTTGTGGATCGCTCAACAGATCGAGCATGCTGCCGACGATTACCTTGAGCGGTGCAGCCAAGGCATCGATGCGCTTGCCGCCCGGCGCTCGCAATCGTATCAAGGCAAGATCGTCGATCAAGGCAATCTTTTTCGCATCCAGCCAGCGTGAATCGGTTTGCAGCAAATGCGCCAGCAGCGGCACCAGATCGACCTGCTCGCCATCGATCTCAATTCCCAAACTCAACAACCAGGAACCTTCATCGGCCGGCAGTCCCAAGGCTTTCACGCCCCGCGCATGGCCGCGCAGTCGCGCTGCAACTTCCTTGCCGATGACCTCGCCGCTTTCCGGGCTGACGATCAAATGCCAGGCATCGACCGCCACGCTTTCATGCGCGAAACCGGGACAAACGACGACCGACCAGCCCAATTCCTGCAACAACGGCAGACGATCGGCCCAGAAATCGCTGAAGAAATTTTCCTGCACCAGCGTCCAGAGACTGTCGTAGTTTCCGGCGGCATGCTCACTGCGCCATTGCAGGTTTTCCGGCGGCAGCGGATGCAGGCCGGCGTCCAGTACGCTATCGAGCGCATCGGCTTCGGCATCGAAATCGCGTGTCAACTCCTGACCGTAACGGTCTTCCACTTGCTGTTCGGATGGGGGGCGGCGATTAAGCAGGCCGGTCGGGGCCGGCGTCTCCCAGCGCAAATCGTTGCCGGAAAAATACGTCCAGCTGATTTGCACCACCGTTACCTGGCCGCCGCGAGGACCGAATGGCCCGGACGGCTTCATGCCCAGCAAACCATCGCCACGCGTGAGCGTGCGCAATGTCATGCGGGGACGAAAGCGGGGGGATGACGCCGTTGTACTGCCGATCATTTTCCGTTATTGAAAGGGATTGAACTAAGCTGAACGATTTGCAGAAGTTACGTTAAGTTGGTTTCGGCGGTCCCTTGCGATGCGGCTTTGCTGGTGCTTTACGCGCATCGGAGCGATTGAATTCGGCCTTGTTCTTGAATGGCGCGCCGCCCGGTTTGCCGGCGGTATTCTTCTCTTCGAAGCGCCGATCGCCGCCGGTCTTTTTGGCGAACGGCGACTTGCCCTGGCCTGGCGCCTGGTTCATCGAAGGCGCCGCGGGAGGCGGCGTTTCGCCGGCGCGGCTGATGCGCAATTGCTGGCCGGCGACCCAGACCGTTTTCAAATGATCGATTAGATCGGGCGGCATATCGTCCGGCAGATCCAGCGTGCTGTGATCGTCGTGAATTTCAATGCGGCCGATATGCTTGGCGTCCATGCCGGCTTCATTAGCGATGGCACCGACGATATTGCCGGGTTTGACGCCATGCGCATGGCCGACTTCAATGCGGAATGTACTCTTGCCGGCATCGCTGGTGTGCGGCGCACGTTCCCGGCTGGAGAATGGCGCGGACGCGCTGCGGGCCGGGCGCTCGGTGCGCTCGGAATGTTCAGAGCGTTCGGGGCGATCGCTTCGTTCGAAACGTGCCGGCCGTTCTTCGCGTGCGCCGCGGTCGGACTTGCTTTCAAATTTGTTCTCGAATTTGCCGCTGCGAGCCGGCCGGTCTTCAGAAAAGTTACCGACCGGTTCACGCTTGTTTTTATCCAGCAGCAAAGGCACATCGCCACGCGCCATCTTTGCCAACGCCGCTGCAATATCGCGTGCCGGCACATTGTTTTCGCGCTCGTACTCTTCAATGATCGATTGGAAATCCGCCAGCCCGCCGGCAGCCAGCGTTGAACTGATTTCATCCTTGAATTTACCGATACGCACATCGTTGACCACCTGCACGCTAGGCAATTCCAGCACTGAAATCGGCTGGCGCGTGGCGCGCTCGATCGCCTTCAGCAGATTCCGCTCGCGTGGCGTGATGAACAGAATCGCCTCGCCGCTACGGCCTGCACGACCGGTGCGGCCGATGCGATGGGTATAACTTTCCGGATCGTGCGGCACATCGTAATTGATCACATGGCTGATGCGTTCCACATCCAGGCCGCGTGCGGCGACATCGGTGGCGACCAGGATATCGATCTTGCCGTCTTTCAATTGTTGAATGGTGCGCTCGCGTTGCTGCTGCACGATATCGCCATTGATCGCCGCTGCCGAAAAGCCGCGCGCCTGCAATTTGCCGGCCAGCTCTTCGGTACCGATCTTGGTGCGCGAAAAAATAATCATGCCGTCGAAATCTTCGGCTTCCAGAATACGCGTCAACGCATCCAGCTTATGCATGCCGCTGACCAGCCAATAGCGTTGGCGAATGTTATCGGCGGTGCCGGTTTTGGCGGCGACGGTGAGTTCCGCTGGATCGCGCAGATAAGTTTGCGCAATGCGCCGGATCGCCGAAGGCATGGTGGCCGAGAACAAGGCGGTTTGGCGCGTCTCGGGTGTCTTCTGCAGAATATGTTCGACATCATCGATAAAGCCCATGCGCAGCATTTCATCGGCTTCATCCAGCACCAGCGTTTTCAGTTTCGACAGATCCAGCGAATGCTTATCCAGATGATCAATCACGCGGCCGGGCGTACCGACCACCACATGCACGCCGCGCCGCAACGCGCTCAACTGCGCGCTATAACTTTGGCCGCCGTAAATCGGCAGCACATGAAAACCGGGGATATGCGTTGCATAACGCTGGAATGCCTCGGCTACCTGGATTGCCAGTTCGCGGGTCGGCGCCAGCACCAATGCTTGAGGCGTCTTTTGCGACAGATCGATGCGCGCCAGGATCGGCAATGCAAACGCGGCGGTTTTGCCGGTACCGGTCTGGGCCTGGCCGAGCACGTCGCGGTTCTGCAGCAGCGTCGGAATAGTGGCTGCCTGGATCGGCGAAGGAGATTCGTAACCGAGCTCTTTCAGAACGCGCAGCAGCGGTTCGGTCAGGTTCAGTTCGGAAAAGGAAGGTGTTGGGGTTTCAGACATGATGTACTCGCAAGTTCGCTCGAATCGCAATATGCGAAAGAATGACGCGAGTTTACTCCGTTACGCCGCTGACGTTTCAGGAGAAACGCCGTCATATAGAGCTAATTGCATCGAAAGGGCAGCAATTGCTTGTGGCAAGAGGGGGGTTGTGGGATACTCCGGGCCTCAGACGCGGGGTGGAGCAGTCTGGCAGCTCGTCGGGCTCATAACCCGAAGGTCGTAGGTTCAAATCCTGCCCCCGCAACCAAATACAGCAAACCGTTGATAGCTGCAAGCTTTCAGCGGTTTTTGCTTTTTGGATGGTGTGCCACATAGTGAGCCACCTTATGCCACAGATCAAAGCTCCCAGGATTTACCGTAATCGCTGCGGGGTATTCTATTTTCGCGTTAAAACCAAGGATTCTGATCGACGTTTTAGCCTTGGGATGAAATGTCCTGTGACTGCTAATATCATTGCTCTGCGGCTAAATGCTGATCTGGAGCGAGAACGAGCAATGAATAAACCGAAACTGTCCGACTGTTGATTTGCTCGCTGAGTTGACCCTCTAAAACGCATGCAACTGGTGCAGCAGCGCACCGCGCAGATCGTCTCAATCGAAACCTGCATGGCTCAACAGACCGGCGGCCGACTTTCCAGTAACGACGTCAAGCAGTTGACCGATGCACACCAGCCAATACCAGTTATAAGTCGATTCCACGACGACGCCAAACAGATCGGCCTGATACGGAGTGAGCGCCGAACATATTTCCGCCAGATTGTTCGGCAAGCGCCGGGAATACAAAACCTTATCGGCATCATCTGACACGACGACAAAGCAGTTGTCTGAATGAAGGTTTATGCCGCAAAATAACATCACCGATCTCCTTGATAAAGTGGGGTTCGCACCGTTACTTTATCGCTCGGCGCTTGCCGAGGGGAGGACGGCTAGATGATTATCAAATTTCGGCGCAAATCAACAACCAGAGAAGTAGTTGAAATTTGTTATACCCCCTGGTTTGACGCTGGTTCATGGTTAAGCTGCACCGATATTTCCAACGCTCAAACTGGTTCCGTACTGGTTTTTAACAACATCGATTTTCGATTTGGCACCGGCTTTCTTTTAAAACACACTTTGACCGGCGGTACTTATCCGACTTCCGTGCCTCCTGGTCTAGATACCATTACCGTCAACTTCACGTATTAAATTGTCTACTGCAGCCGGTGATATTTTCCGGTAATGGTTAAACAATTTATGGCGCCCGATAGCGAATTCAAGTAAACGGATCAATCTCCGTTATAAGTACCGTGGAGATGAAGATATGTACCTAGAAATATTCCGTTCAATATTTTCTTACTGGATAACCTATGGAAAACATTAAGCTATCGGGCGCCTTGAGACAGTTATCAGACCCTGTTTCAAGCACGTCAAGTGTCAAGAGTTCTCCCCAGTCAAATGCACCTAAGTCAAATGACGGAGCAGCGGATACCGTAAAAATTTCTACTGAGGGGAAACAGCTATCTATAGATGAAACTAGCACTCCAGCATCAACTCCCAAATCCAACGGTTACGCGATCATGCTAAAGCGATTATTCGGTATTGACGATCCGAATACACCCGCACCAATGGAGACGCGTGTAAATAGCACTACCGGCATGATGGGCGATAAGGTCTTCCTGACCGACTCCGATCGAAAGGTTCTCGCGACAGCGTATCAATATGCAGCGGACAATAATATCGCCCCGGTTCAAGTCGATAATCTTGCCTGGGATATGGGGAATTATCGCTTTTTGTCTTTTAGCGGTGGGAACGTGGAAACGAAAGATGGCGAACAGTGGAACACTGATGGCAGTCCACGGTATATGAAGATGACCGATCAAGATGCCAAGCTGGCAAAACAAATGTTGACCAGTCAGGCAATTAACGCCACTGCGATGGATCATGGTTTTCTTGCCTATGAACTGAGTCCAAGAGGGGCGGGCTGGACGAATAGCAGTAACACCGGGCACGCAAGCGACTTCTCGTTCCTCCAGAAATTTATTTCGTTTACTTCTTCCACCGGTGGCAACGAGTCGGCCGACTCAACTGTACCCGATGCAAATTCGGCATCTCTTCCGCTAGCGGGGCCATATGCCAACGCTTTGAATCGGATTAACAACCAAGACAAACCACTATTGCCTCCTCCAGATTGGGAGGCGCCGGAAGCCAAAAATTCGACGACCGACAAAACGGTTGACAGCAAAAATCTGGAGAAAACGCTTAATTCCTTATTCCCCGGGGGGGCCGTTAACTCGGAGCAGCTTCAACCCCTTATGGCTTTACTTGGCGTCCACATAAAAATCCAGCCGGATAGTCATCCGCAAAGCTTTACTTCCCAAAATTTATCTTCCGGCGTCATGAATCTGGTCAACTTATTGAATGCATCTCAAATAAATTTCAGTTCAAATATATTGAGTGGCATATTCAAAGCTGATGCAAATTCTTCCAACTGAGATGGTTGTCGTTCCATGCGTGTCGGAATTGACGGTTAGAGACTTTTATTAAATACATTGGCTATGTGTTGATTCATAAAAATAATATTTCTAGAATCGATTCATAAGACTCAGTCGTCAACTTGACACAAATTCTGCCCCGCAACCAAATACTTCGTAGAGCCGCTTAGGGCTTTGCTCTTGGCGGTTTTTTTGCATTTTCGGCAGTGCACCACCTGGCGAGCCACCTGAAAAAACTGGCGCCGGCATCGAAGCCGCCGCAAACCCCCGACGCAATGAGGCCGGTGACCGCAAGCATCGCGGCGGTGTGAATGCCCACGGCCGCCAGAGCCAGCGTCAGTGGGCCGGAGGCGGCAATCGCGTGGCCCGATCCGCTTCCCGTGCAAAGCGGGATCAAGGCCGGCACCAGCATCAATCCTGCGCCATGCGCACTGGCCATCATGAAAGACCAGAGCGCCAAGGCGCGCAATGCCTGCATCCGATCGCGCGACCGCAGCCCCAAGCGGCGGCAAGCATCCAGCCGGTAGCAGGATTGGCCCCATGCAGGGCGCCGACGCCCGCGATCGCCAGCCATGGCCAAAGGTTCGACATGATGATGTTCTCGCACGTTCAGGCGGCCACGTCTCAGGCGCGAGAACTGCCGCACGACCCGGCGGCATCTGCCGGCTTGGCGATCGGTTCCGGCTCGTAACGATCATGGTGACGCAGCCACTCCATTTTGCGGGGCACATCCCTCTCGTCGCGCCCTTTGGGCGTGAGATCCATCAGAGTGTAGGCGCCGATCATGGCTTCCACGCCGCGGCCGTAAGTCGAGTAGGTGTGGAAGACTTCGCCGGCGTCGTCCTTGTAGAACACGCTGATGCCGGGCATCTCTTCGGCCTTGAAGAATCGCGTGGCGTAGTTGTAGTAAATTTCGCCCTTGGCCTGTGCTTCCGGTGTGAAGCTGACATCGAAATCGTAATTGAAATCGCTGTCGTGCGAGGATGCCCATTCGAACTGCCAGCCCATGCGCCGGCGGAAGCGTTCGATCTCGGCCAAGGGCGCGCGCGAAATGGCCACCAGCGTGATATCGCGGTGCGCCAGATGCACCTTCATGCCGTCGGTATGGTCCGCCATGAAAGAGCAACTCGGGCAACCTTGTTCCCAGTTCGGGGCGAGCATGAAGTGTTGCACCAGCAATTGGCGGCGGCCTTCGAAAAGATCGGAGAGCGTGCGTTGGCCTTGTGCGGTGTCGAAGATGTAGTTCTTCTCGACACGCTCCCAGGGCAGCGCGCGCCGCTCGCCGGCAATCTGGTCGCGCAGATGCGTCAGTTCCTTTTCGCGCGCGAGCAGCGCCTTGCGCTCGCTCAGCCATTGTTCACTGGAGACGACGGGATGATTGACGATATTTGCTTCGGTAGTAATGGTATTCATTGTGTGCTCCCTGGCTCGAAGAGGCATTCAAGATTAGCGCCTCGGATCGGCGCGCAAGACAACTTTAATCCATAGCCGGCGCAGCGGGGAGTAACAAGATTGTCGTGAATCCCGCTAGCCGTCTTTTCTCCCTCTGCTCCCGCCTTGTCATCAAATTGACACATAGTATTCACACGCGTGACATATTCGGTAGCGATACTTTGAGGCAACAACATCCTGAGTTGCCACCTTGTTTCGGATTAATGAAACGATTTATCCTCGCCCAAGGCAGATCGGCTATCGATATGACGGTTCAAATCCAGGGTCTCTCGAAGACATTCCGTGGCGGTTTTACCGCGTTGAATCAGGTCAACCTGTCTTTCAAGGCTGGAGAAATGGTCGCGCTGATCGGCGCTTCCGGTTCTGGGAAGTCGACCTTGCTGCGCCATTTGTCCGGCTTGACCGCGGCCGATCCCGGCGGCGGTGAAATTCGCATCGGCGGCCAGTCGGTGCAGAAGAACGGCGTGATCGATCGCAATATCCGCGCCGTGCGCGCCAACATCGGATTCATTTTCCAGCAGTTCAATCTGGTCGGCCGCCTGCCGGTGCTGACCAATGTGTTGAGCGGCGGATTGTCGCGCATGCCGTTATGGCGCGGCTGTTTCAAAATATTCACCAAGGAAGAAAAGGCGCTGGGGCTGGAGGCGCTGGCGCGCGTGGGTATTTCCGATCACGCTTACAAGCGGGCCTCAGCCTTGTCCGGCGGTCAGCAGCAACGCGCTGCCATTGCGCGCTGCATCGTTCAAAAAGCGCGCGTCGTACTGGCCGACGAGCCGATCGCATCGCTGGATCCGGAATCGGCGCGGCGCGTCATGCAAACATTGGCGGACATTAATCGCGAGGACGGCACCACCGTCATCGTGTCGTTGCATCAGGTCGATGTGGCCTTGCGTTTCTGCCTGCGTACGGTGGCCTTGAATAAGGGGCGCGTGGTATACGACGGCCCATCCACCGCCTTGACGGAGCAAATGCTGCGCGAACTGTACGGCGCCGAAGCAGAAGATATTTTAGGCGGAGCGAATGCCTTGACCCGTCCCAGGATCGATACCCCGGCCGTATTCGGTACGGCGATGGCGGCAGTGGCCTGAACCGGGCCGCTGTTCACCATTGTTCTGTTTATTTCTAATTTTTTGTCCTTTTTGTCCTTTTCATTCATCAATCAAGGGATCCATCATGTTTAAGAAAATCATTTCCGCAGCGATCATGGCCTTTGCCGTGTTGGCCGGTGGCGCGGCGCATGCGCAAGATGCCGGCAAGCCGATCAATTTCGGATTTATCTCGACCGAATCGTCGCAAAACTTGAAAGATCAGTGGCAGCCGATACTGGATGCCCTGAGCCAAAAATTAGGCGTGAAGGTCAATGCCTTCTTTGCATCTGACTATGCAGGCATCATTGAAGGCATGCGTTTCGGCAAGGTGCAAGTAGCATGGTTCGGCAACGAATCGGCCATGCAGGCGGTCGATCGCTCCAACGGCGAAGTGTTTGCGCACAAGGTTAATGCAGACGGCACGCAAGGTTATTACAGCCTGGTCGGCGTACCGAAAGACAGCCCGATCAAGAGTCTCGGCGATCTCCTGAAAAGTGCAAAGAGCATGAGCTTCGGCATGGGCGACCCGAATTCGACCTCCGGTTTCCTGGTGCCGAGCTATTACGTTTTTGCGAAAAACAACATCGACGCAAAATCGGCGTTCAAAGCGATTCGCGTTACCAATCACGAGGCAAATATTCTTGCCGTCGCCAACAAGCAGATCGATGCCGCCGTATTCGCTTCCGATACCATGGATCGCATAACTTCCCGTCAGCCGGAAATTGCAGAAAAAGTGCGCATCGTATGGAAATCGCCGCTCATCGCTTCCGATCCGCTGGTGTGGCGTAAAGATGTGCCGGAAGCAACCAAAGCCAAGATCAAGGATTTTTTCATGGCTTATGGCACGACTGGACCGAACGTCGCACAAGAACAAGCGCAATTGACGAAGCTGGGCCTGAAGGGTTTCGCGGCCTCCAGCGATGCGCAGTTGAATCCGATTCGCCAGCTCAATCTGTTCAAGGATAAAACCAAAGTGGAAGCCGATACATCCATGAATGCCGCCGAGAAGAAAGCCAAGCTGGAAGTCATCGAACGCAAATTGAGCGATCTCGAAAAAGCTTAAGTAATGAGCGCTCCGGCATCATCGAAAATAATACGCGCCCCTGTTGTGCTGCCGGTTCCGCCCCGGCAGCCGATAGGCCGCACGCTGTTTTGGGCGGTTCTGGCGGCGATCCTGATCGGTTCCTGGACCGGCGCGGACATGCGGCCCATGGACTTGCTGCGCGACGGCGGCAATATGGCGACCTATACCGCCGGTTTTTTTCCGCCGGATTTTCATGATTGGCGCACTTATCTAAGCGAAATGCTGGTTACCCTGCAGATCGCTGTGTGGGGTACCGCCCTGGCGGTGGTGTGCGCTGTGCCGTGCGGTTTGCTCGCATCGTCCAATATCGCGCCGCCATGGATCAGTCAGCCGATACGCCGCTTGATGGACGCCGCGCGCGCGATTAACGAAATGGTGTTTGCGATGCTGTTCGTGGTGGCGGTCGGATTGGGGCCTTTTGCCGGCGTGCTGGCGCTGTTCGTGGCAACCACCGGGACTTTGTCGAAACTGTTTTCCGAGGCAGTCGAAGCGATCGATCCGCAGCCGGTCGAGGGCATCCGCGCAACCGGCGCGCATGCCCTCGAAGAGATCGCATTCGGCGTATTGCCGCAGGTTTTGCCGCTCTGGATTTCGTATGCGCTGTATCGCTTCGAGGCCAATGTGCGGTCGGCCACCGTGCTTGGCATGGTCGGCGCCGGCGGTATCGGAGAGATTTTGTGGGAAGTGATTCGCGGCTTCCAATATACGCAGACCTGCGCGGTGCTGTTGATGATCGTGGTGACCGTGTCGGCGATCGATCTGTCGTCTTCGCGTTTGCGCAAATTGTTTATTTAAGGAGAATCTCCAGCAGCCGATGCCCTGCGACCTCAAGCGGCCCGCTGTTGTCGATGTGAATGACGCCATCGGTTTCTTGTGCGGTGAATTCCGTTGTGCGCAGTAATCGTTTTTCCAGTGCTGCGCCGGTTTCGCGGTTGCGGCTTTCGATGCGTTGCCGGATCATCGCGGGATTGGCGGCTATCCAGAGTATCCGGGCATCGGGAAATAACTGACGCAATTGCGGTATATATTCGCGCGAACCGTTCACGATGACGTCGCGGCCGGTTTTCAATTCGGCTTCCATGCCGCGGCGAATACCGTAGCAGGTATCGTTGGCTTGCCAACGCAGGCTGAAATGGCCTGCTTGCGCGGCTTGTCGGAATGACTCCGGCGTCATCGGCTCGTGCGCTTCGCTGGCATGGGCCGCGCGGGTGATGCTGCGGCGCGCGAACACCGGGCCGGCGTCGTTCGGCAGTTGGTTTTTCACCCATTGCAGCAGCGAATCCTTGCCGACGCCCGATGGGCCGACGATATAAAAGAGGCGGCCGGCCTGGGGCAGGCCGGATGCATTGCCGGCGCTTGATGCGGCGGCGGGCTTGGAGAACGGCAAGCGCTGCCAGATTGTCATCGGCGCGCCTGGCGCGGACTCTTTGAAAATAGCCAGGCCGTCTATCGTCAACGGCGTTGCCAGGGCCTCTGCGAAACAGGCGCCGGCGGCAGCGCCGATCGCTGCTATGGCGTCGGCGTCCTCATGGAGGGACGTCAGCGCGCCGGTCAGGGTCATGTGAAAGCGAAATTCTTCCTCTGTATACGGATAACCCCAGCGCGCCGTCAGGGCTGCCTGGCGCGGACTTAAACCGGCGGCGAGGCGCTTGGATAATTCCGCGGCCGAAGGCGCGGCTCTGAGCAGATCGAAATAGCTGACGCAGCGCATGGCCAATGCATTGATCCTTTCCTGGCTGCCGCGATCCGTGGTTTGCAGCGCCAAGAAATTATTTAATGTGTGGATGCCGATGCTGTCGATCCGCACTGCTTGCTGTTCTGCCGCGAAGGCTTGCGCCATCGCCAGCAAATGCGCTTCCGAAAAACCTTCGCTGAGCCGAAACGGCGCTTTTAAGGTGGCGTGAAAGCCGTAGCGGCGCGGCTCTGCCGTGATCTCTCTGGATATGTCCGGCGGCATGCCTGCGACGGGCGGTTGCAGGCAATCGGCGCCGGCCTCGGCGTCGCGCCCCAGCCAGTTGCAACCGGCAGTCCACCAGGCAGAGCGCGTCGCAGGGGCGAAATAGAGGGCGTAGCGTGCTGTGTCGGTCATGTAAAAGGGCGCTCGATTGAGGAGGTTTTTGTAGCGTAGGCGTTAATTGTTACCGCTTCTTGACATTTTCGCTTCTGATATTTCCATGGCGCATTATATTTTGAAGGTGAGTGGATATGTCATCAAGCTTTAATATTGAGGTGTTTCAATAAGACCATGGAATCTCAAATAAACGCATACGCCTCACAGGGGCGTGCGCAGTGGATGTCGCTGCTGGCCAAGGCGCCAAGCGCTATCCTGGCCGAAACGGTCGATCAATATACCCGTCAGCACGGTTCACTCCCTTCCCATGTCTGGCTGCGCCGGCCTGAAATCGGATTGGCGATGGTGCGTGCGCGCACCGGCGGCACCGGTCAGCAATTCAATCTCGGTGAAATGTCGGTGACGCGTTGCGCGCTGCGGCTGTCGTCCGGCGAGATGGGCGTGGCTTACGTCGCCGGACGCGACGCGCGGCATGCGGAATGGGCGGCGGTATTCGACGCCTTGCTGCAAAGCGATTCGGCCGCGCAAGTCGCGCAAGTCAAGCAGATCGTACTGGCGCCGATAGAGCAGGCGCTGGCGGCGCAACGAGCGCTGACCGAAGCGCGCGCCGAAGCGACGCGGGTCGATTTCATGACGATGGTGCGGGAAGAGAATGAATGAGGAACGAATGAGCGTTATTCCGGAAAGCCGATTGCTGCCGGCGTGGGACGATCCGGTGCATGACACGCAATCGACGTTTCGCACTGTGCTCAAAGCCTTGTCCGAGCCTGGCTTGATTCAAACCATTGCAAAAGACGTTGAATGCCCTGCGCCGATGTTCGCGTCGACCGCCGCGCTGTGTCTGACGCTGGCCGACTTCGAGACCTCGGTCTGGCTGGATCGCGATGCGGACAATGCCGCGCTGGTTGCGTATCTGCGTTTCCATTGCGGCTGCCGTTTGGTCGGCGCCATGGCCGAGGCGGTATTTGCCGTCATCACCGATCCGAGGCAATTGGGCGCCGAATATGCGCTGGAAAAATTCGCGCAGGGAACGATGGAATATCCGGACCGTTCTACGACTTTATTCGTGCAGGTGCCGGGTCTTGACGATGGGCCGACGCGCTATTTATCCGGTCCCGGGATCGCGCATAGGCATGCTGTCAACGTGAGCGGCCTGCCCGATTGTTTCGATGCGATGTGGCAAAGAAATGCCGCTGGATTTCCGATGGGCGTCGATCTGGTGTTCTGTCACGGGTCGCGTATTCTCGGCCTGCCGCGCACGACCGCTATCGCAGCCTGAATGTTGTATTCCCTGCTTGATGGAGCGACGAAATGTATGTAGCAGTCAAAGGTGGCGAACGCGCCATTGAAGAATCCTATCTGGCATTGGCGCGCGCCCGGCGCGGCGATACCGCGCTGCCGGAATTGTCGATTGCCCAGATTCGCGAGCAAATGCCGTTGGCGGTGGCCCGCGTGATGACCGAAGGATCGCTCTACGACCGGGATTTGGCGGCGTTGGCGATCAAGCAGGCCAGCGGCGATTTGCTGGAAGCAGTTTTTCTGTTGCGCGCCTATCGCACGACGCTGCCGCGGCTGCTGTCGACGCTGCCGCTGGATACGTCGAAGATGACGATCGAGCGCCGCATTTCCAGTACCTTCAAGGACGTGCCCGGCGGCCAGGTTCTGGGCGCGACTTACGATTACACCCAGCGCCTGCTGGACTTCTCGTTGGCTGCGGAAACCGGTTTGCAGGTGGCGGATGCGCCGCCGCAGCCCGCACCGGCCACCGTCGCGGAGGTGCGCGAAGACAGCCGCAGCCGTGCCATGCCGCGCGTTCTGGATTTTCTGAATCAGGAAGGCCTGATTCAGCAGGAGCCGGTGCCGGAAGGCGATCCGGCCCCCGGCGACTTGACGCGCGAGCCGCTGGCGTTCCCGGCGCAGCGCGATATCCGTCTGCAAAATCTGGTCCGCGCCGACGAAGGCTTCGTGCTGGCGATGGCGTATTCAACGCAGCGCGGTTATGCGAATACGCATCCTTTTGCCGGTGAAATCCGGCACGGGAAAGTCGCTGTCGAGGTGGTCCCGGAAGAGCTCGGCTTCGCCATCGAAATCGGCGATATCGATATTACCGAGTGCCAGATGGTGAACCAGTTTGCGGGATCGCATACCGAAGCAGCCTGTTTCACGCGCGGTTACGGATTGACTTTCGGCTACAACGAGCGAAAGGCGATGGCGATGGGTTTGATGGACAGATCCTTGCGCTGCGAAGAGTTGGGCGAAGAGGCTACCGCGCCGGCGCAGATGGCCGAGTTCGTGCTGTATCACTCGGATAATGTGGAAGCGTCCGGTTTTCTGCAGCATTTGAAGCTGCCGCATTATGTGGACTTCCAGTCCGAACTCAATCTGGTGCGGGCGCTGCGCCGCCAAACGGCCCGGGCTGCCGACGCTGCCGCTGAAGAAGAACTTCCCGATGCGCCGGCATCGGACCAACAGAAAGCGGCATGATGGAATCCGTCATCGAACAACCACCGCATTCGCAGCCCGCCGTAGAGCCGGAAGCCGGCTACAATTTCGCCTTTCTGGATGAGCAGACCAAGCGCATGATTCGCCGCTCCATCCTGAAGGCGGTCGCCATTCCCGGCTATCAGGTGCCGTTCGGCGGCCGCGAAATGCCGCTGCCGTATGGCTGGGGCACGGGCGGCATTCAAATAACCGCCGCGGTGTTGGGTCGGCACGATGTGCTTAAAGTGATCGATCAGGGTTCCGACGACACCACTAACGCGGTCAATATCCGCCGGTTTTTCCGCCGTACGGCGGGCATTGCGACCACGGAGCGAACCACCGAAGCAACCTTGATCCAGACGCGCCACCGGATTCCGGAAACACCGCTGTCGCCCGGTCAAATCATGATTTATCAGGTGCCGGTGCCGGAGCCGTTGCGCTGGCTGGAGCCGAGCGAACAGCAGACCCGCAAGCTGCATGCGATGGCCGATTACGGCTTGATGAGCGTCGGCTTATACGAAGACATTGCGCGCCTGGGCAAGATCGCCACTTCTTACGATTACCCGGTGGTGGTCAATGATCGCTACATGATGCGGCCGTCGCCGATTCCGAAATTCGACAATCCGAAACTCGATCGCAGTCCGGCCTTGCAGCTGTTCGGCGCAGGCCGCGAAAAGCGTATTTACGCGGTGCCGCCGTATACGCCGGTGAAAAGTCTGGATTTCGAAGACTATCCGTTTGAAATCGAAACCTGGGAGCACAGTTGCAGCTTGTGCGGTTCCGACGCCAGCTTCCTGGATGAAATCATCGTCGACGACCAAGGCGCGCGCATGTATGTGTGCAGCGATTCCGATTATTGCCGACAGCGCGTTGCTGCTCAATCGTCCGATGCTGCGGGAGAGCCGTCATGACGCCGATGCCATCCCCGCCCTTGCTGGCCGCCCAAAACCTGAGCCACCGCTTCGGCGATTTTACCGCCTGCGACAATATCAATCTGCAGCTTTATCCAGGCGAAGTGCTGGGCATCGTCGGCGAATCCGGTTCCGGCAAAAGCACCTTGCTCAATTGCCTGGCCGGCCATCTCGAACCCAGCGCCGGGCAAGTATTGTTTTCGACCCGCCACGAAGGTGTGGTCGATCTGTACCGGATCAGCGAAGCGCGCCGCCGCCTGCTGTCGCGCACCGATTGGGGATTCGTCCATCAAAGTGCGCGCGACGGTTTGCGCGCCAACGTATCGGCCGGCGCCAATGTCGGAGAACGCCTGATGGCGGTCGGCGCGCGTCATTACGGACAGATCCGCGAAGAAGCGATGCGCTGGCTGGAACGGGTCGAAATGGATACCGGCCGCATCGACGATTTGCCGCGCAATTTCTCGGGCGGGATGCAACAGAGGTTGCAGATCGCACGTAATCTGGTGACCCGGCCGCGCCTGATTTTCATGGACGAGCCGACCGCCAGCCTGGATGTATCGGTGCAGGCGCGATTGCTCGATCTGCTGCGGCAACTGGTTTCGCAATTGCATGTCGCCGCGGTCATCGTCACGCACGATCTGGCGGTTGCCAGATTGCTGGCGCACCGGCTGATGGTGATGCGCCAGGGGCAAGTCGTTGAGCAAGGTTTGACCGACCAGGTGCTGGACGACCCGCAGCATCCATATACGCAATTATTGGCGTCATCCGTATTGCAGGCTTAGGGCGCAACATGAATCAGTCACGACGGATCGAAGTTCGGCAACTCGCGAAAACATTTACCTTGCATATGCAGGGAGGCCTGCATATGCCGATTTTCTCCGGCGTCGATATGGATGTCGATGCCGGCGAATGCGTGGTCATTCACGCGCCGTCAGGGGCCGGGAAAAGTACCTTGCTGCGCTGCCTGTATGCAAATTACCGCGCCAGCAGCGGCAGCGTGAAAATCCGTCATGCGGCGCAAAATGGCGGCGAAGGGGTGGATCTGGAATGGGTGGATTTGGTCAGTGCATCGCCGCAACAGGTGCATGCCGTCAGGACGGGCACGCTCGGTTTCGTCACGCAATTCTTGCGCGTGATCCCGCGCATTTCGACGCTGGATCTGGTGGCGGAGCCGCTGGTCAACAAAGGCATGGATGCCGCCGAAGCGCAGGATCGGGCCAAAGCCTGGCTGTCGCGTCTGAAAATTCCGGCGCGTTTATGGCAGGTGCCGCCGGCGACATTTTCCGGAGGCGAGCAACAGCGCGTCAACATCGCTCGTACGCTGATCAGCGATTTCCCGGTTCTGTTGCTTGACGAGCCGACCGCGTCCCTGGATGAAGGCAACCGCGATACCGTTATCGCCATGATCGGCGAAGCACGCGAGCGCGGCGCCGCGGTGGTCGGCATTTTCCACGATGAATATGTGCGCCATGCGCTGGCGACCCGTTTATTCCCGCTGGCGGCGGCGCAGCCGGCCGCATGAAAACCTGTAGGTGATTTTGCCTTATCGCTCTATAACCTTATTTGAGTTCCTCATCCACCATGATCAATATCCGCAACGCCCGTATCGTCACTGCACAAGAGCAATTCATCGGCAGCCTGTCGTTTGCCGAAAGCACCATCGACGGCATTTCAGCCGGCGGGTCCAATGCCGGTGAGGATTGGGAGGGCGACTATCTGCTGCCGGGCATGGTCGAGCTGCATACGGATAATCTCGAAAAACATTTGACGCCGCGTCCAAAGGTCAACTGGCCGATCCTGCCGGCGATCATCGCGCATGACGCCCAGGTTGCGGCGGCCGGGATTACCACTGTGCTGGACGCGCTCGGCGTGGGCGATATGATGGATCCGGAAAGCGTGCGCAGCACCGCCGTCACAACCTGCATCGAAAATCTGCGCCGCGCGCGCATCAGCGGCGTATTGCGGGCCGATCACTTTCTGCATTTGCGCCTGGAACTGGGGGTGCAAAGCCTGCTGGAGATGTTTTCGCCCTATGTCAACGATACGGCATTGAAGCTGGTGTCGCTGATGGATCACACGCCCGGGCAACGGCAGTGGACCAATCTTGAACACTATCGCGTCTATACCGCCGGCAAGCGCGGATGGAGCAATGAAAAAGTGGATGCAACGGTGGCCGACTGCATAGAGCGGCAGGTTTTATACGCAGCGGATAATCGCCGCCGCGTCGTCGACAGTTGCAAAGCGGCCGGCAAGACCCTGGCCACCCACGACGACACCACCGCCGAGCATGTCCTTGAAGGCGTTGCCGAAGGCATCAAAATTTGCGAATTTCCGACCTCCCTGGCCGCGGCAACCACCGCGCGCTCGCATGGCCTGGGCATCATCATGGGCGCGCCGAACGTCATACGCGGCGGATCGCACTCCGGCAATGTCTCGGCGGCGGAACTGGCGCGCGCCGATTTGCTCGATGTGTTGTCGTCCGACTATGTGCCGGCCAGCATGCTGCATGGGGCGTTCATGCTGCATCGGAAGGAAGGCCTGGACTTTTCGAAAACGATCAATATGGTGTCGCGTAATCCGGCCCGCATGATCGCTTTGGACGACCGCGGCGAAATTGCGATCGGCTTGCGCGCGGACTTTTTGCGCGTGCGCGTGATCGACGATATTCCTATCGTTATGCAAGTATGGAAAGCCGGCCGCCGCGAAGTTTGAGCAGCGCGGGCGTTATAGGGCTTTGGCGGGGTTGATGGATTCCGGAATCAAGGCCGCGAGCACAAGGGCGATCGCGATCAGTGCGGCGCCCACGATGCTGAGGTATTGCGGGGCAATGAACAGGAGCGCCACGCCGCCAAGGATGCCCGAGCAGGCAAGTCCGCCGTAGGTGGCCGTATTGTTAAGTGCAAGCAGCAGCGGCGCCACCTGCGGCGCGATGTTCACCAGGCGATGTTGCTGCGGCACGATGAGTCCCCATCCGATCAATCCCCAGATCGTCAGGGCGATCGCAGCACTTGCAATATGGGCGGATGTCCACGGCAATGCGCAGAAATTGATAATGGCAATGCAGAGGCCCACATGGATGATCCTGCGGCTCTCGAAGCGGTCGACCAGGTGGCCTGCCAGCATATTCCCCAATGTGGCGGCGACACCCCAGATAAGAAGCATGCCGGCGAGAACGCGTGGGTCGCCCCCGGTCACGGGAAACAGCACCAGCCCGGCATAGGTATAGACCATCAGGAAGCCGCCGAAGGCGAACAGGGACGTGAGCAGCGTCAGCGCAATGCGAATGTCGCGAACCGGGGCCAGCCTTTCGCGCAGCGTGATGCGGGCCGGCTGAGGCACTGAGCGCAATAGCGCCCACACGCCGATCATTGCAGTCAGCCCCAGGGCGGCTACGAACCAAAGCGTACTTCTCCAGCTTCCCAATCCGCCGATGAAGGTACCGATCGGGGAGCCGAGCGCGGTGGCAGCCGCCAGACCGGCGGTAACCGTGGCCAGGGAACGTCCTCTCCTTGCCGGATCGCCCAATAAAGCGGCGACGCCCAAAGCTGTAGGCGCAAACATCGCGGCGCCCAAACCAGCCAGCGCTCGACTGGCAAGGACTGTGTTCAGGTCGGTCGCGACGGCGCTGATGATATTGCCGGCGACGAAGATGCCGAGCGCGCAAACCAGAAGAAGCTTGCGCGGCCAGGCGCCGGCCACGGCAGCCATTACCGGCGCCATGACAGCATATGACAACGCATAGACGGTGACCATCTGGCCGGCGAGACTGACGGTGGTGTGCAGCGATCCGGCAACGCCCGGAAGGATTCCGGCGACAACGAAGTTGTCCGTCCCTACTGCAAACATGCCGAGTGCGAGCATCAGTAATCGGCGATCCATTTTGAATGACCTTCCAGTGGTTATATTGAGAATATCGTCAGAATAGACGTTCTTGCTTTACGCGCAAATGTCGTAAATAATGGCAATTTAGGACATGCTGTAGGGGTGACGTATGCACAGGATAGGCTTCGTCGTATTCCCTGACTTCAATCTCATGGGCTTCGCTGCGGTCACTGTATTCGAGACCGCAAATTCTGCCCTCGCGCCCGATGGACCGGCCTATGCAGTGACGCTTCTTTCGGAAACGGGGGGATTGGTGTCCTGCTCGGCAGGCTTTCGCGTCGAGACCCAGCCTTTCGACGATGCCGTTTTCGATACCCTCATGTTCGGTTCCGGCGTCGAGATCGACATCACTTCGCCGGGACTGACTGCTTTCGTCAGGCGCTCGCTCAAGACATCGAGGCGCATTGTGGCCCCCTGCACGGGGGCCTTTGTCCTGGCGGAAGCGGGTGTGCTCGATGGCCGGCGGGCGACAACGCATTGGCGGTTCGCGCCGGAACTACAGCGCCGCTTTCCGAAAGTGATGGTCGAGGACGATCAGATCTTCATCGTGGACGGACCGGTCTGGACCTCGGCGGGCATGACGGCCACCATCGACCTGGCGCTTGCGATGGTCGAGAACGATTACGGTCAGGAGGTGTCTCGCACGGTCGCTCGAAAGCTTGTCATCTATCATCGGCGCGCCGGTGGTCAGGCGCAATTCTCCGCGCTCCTGGAGCTGGAGCCCAAGTCCGACAGAATTCAGAAAGCCATCGACTATGCAAGCGCCAATCTGGGCAAGATATTGCCTGTCGAGGCGCTTGCCGAAGCCGCAAGGCTCAGCCCGAGGCAGTTCAGCAGAGCTTTCAGAATGGAAACCGGGCAATCGCCCGCCAAGGCCGTAGAGCGCTTGCGCGTCGAAGCGGCGAGGCTGATGCTGGAACAGGGCCGCCATTCGATGGACGTGATCGCCCGTGAAGTGGGTTTAGTGGATAGGGATCGGATGCGGCGCGCCTTTCTGCGGACGCTTGGACAACCCCCGCAGGAAATCCGCCAAGTGGGCAGGGCAAGCCGGTACCATCCGCAAGCTGATTCGGTCGGTATCGTTCCCCCGAATTCGAAGGCCGGACTGGCGAGGCTTTGAAAAACATGATGGCCCAGGATCTCAGTCGGTTCGTGAATGCCCAGCGTGATGTATTCCAAGATGCGCTGGCAGAGATCAAATCTGGACGCAAGCGTTCGCATTGGATGTGGTTCATCTTTCCACAGCTCTACGGGCTGGGCCAAAGTGAAAAATCCAAGTTGTATGGAATCCGCAGTTTGCGAGAAGCCAGCGACTACTTAACGCATCCCATACTAGGTCAGCGGCTTGAACAGGCTACACGCGCTGTTCTTGAGAGCCAAACTCATCCAAGTGAAGTGTTCGGCGAAGTTGACTATCAAAAGTTCATTTCGTGCATGACCCTGTTCAAGCAAGTCGCGTTCGCGAACTCCGTGTTCGCATCCGCACTACAGAAGTTTTGCGTCATGGATACAAAAACCATAGCGCTACTTGAGGAAAATAATGACAACCCATGAAAAAGCCACGCGCATTCTACAAGTTGAATTAAGCCTCATAAGCCTTCCGCATCCCAGCCAAACGTAAAAAACCGTTATCAGCCTTGGCTTTTAACGGTTTTTGCATTTCGAAAACCCTTGCAATCAAGGAACAAGAATCAGCCGAAGATCTTCCCGGCAGTCTTCGCAATCAATTCGCCCTGATGGCGCGCACCTGAAAGTTCGATTTCCGACGGTTGCCGCGAACCATCGCCCGCGGCGATCGTTGTCGCCCCATACGGCGCGCCGCCCACGATTTCGGTCATGTTCAACTGGCCCTGATGGCTGTACGGGAGACCGACGATTGTCATACCGAAATGCAGCAGATTGGTGATGATGGAAAACAGCGTGGTTTCCTGGCCGCCATGCTGGGTTGCCGAGGAGCTGAACGCGCCGCCGACCTTGCCGTTGAGCGCGCCGCGCATCCACAGGCCGCCGGCCTGATCCAGAAATGCCGCCATCTGCGATGCGATCCGGCCGAAGCGCGTCGGGCAGCCGACGATAATCGCGTCGTAGTTCGCCAGGTCTTCAATCGCCGCGATCGGCGCGGTCTGATCCATCTTGTAGTAGGAAGCCTTCGCTACCTCGTCGGATACGGTTTCGGGCACGCGCTTGATATCTACCTGAGCGCCGGCGCTGCGTGCGCCTTCGGCAATGGCATCCGCCATTTTTTCGATGTGGCCATAGGACGAATAATAGAGAACGAGAACTTTAGTCATTGGAAATCTCCTGGGATGATGTGACGGACCGGCGAGCTCGCCGGACTTATTTCAAAAAATGAAGATGATGAATGCCGGATAACTTGTCCGGCTAATTGATTGGCGCGGCCTACGCAGGCAATACCATCATTGCGCAGCGACCCGTGCGCGGCGGCTATCGATGCTGAACGCACCCGCGCCGAAGGCTACAACCTGCAGCAGACCGCCGGCGATCGCCAGATTCTTGAGGAAATGGACCATCTGGTTCTGGTCGCCGAACGCATGATGAAAGAACAGCGCGGCAATGACCGTGAAGATTGCCATGATCGCTGCAACCACGCGCACGCGATAACCGATCAGCAGCAGAATGCCGCCGCCCAATTCCACAATGACGGCGCCGATGTAAGCCAGCAAAGGCGCCGGCATGCCGACCGAGGCGATGTACCCTTGCGTTGCTTCCGGCGCGGTAATTTTGCCGAAGCCGCTGAGAAGGAAGATGATGGCGATCAAAAGGCGGCCGGCGAGAGCGATTGCAGCTTGATTATTATTTGGAGATGTCGAGTTCATGGATGTTTTCTTGGCTTGGCGGTAAAAGGAGGGTTTGAAAAAAGGCAGTGCATTATTTGATGCGCCCTTCGGCGCGAAGCTGTCGACCGATACGGGCGATTTCCGCTTCGCCTTGCTGGAGTGCTTCGTGCGATGTATGGACAGAGTAGTACCCGAGCACCAGATCGTGCGGATGCTTGATCGCCGACGCGACGATAAAATCGGTCTCGCCGTGCGCTACAAATTCAAGCGCGTCCTCGGATTCGCTGAACACGGCCAGTTCGTTGCTGAGGAGCGCATCCGAAACGGCAAGCTTGCCCTGATGGACATGCGCCCATGCGACGGTATGGCCGGCAGGCGGCAGGTAATGCCAGTGCTCCCCGTCCCGGAGATGCACATGCAGAAGATTCATGCCGGCAGGCGCGGGAACGCTGCTGACGGCGCCGTCGTAACTGCCGAGCACAAGCCGTGCCGTGCCGATACGCGGCACGGTTTCCGGTGAAAGATAGCGGCTCTGCGCGAGGCCGTTTTCGAGCTCGGGCGGAAGCGCCACCCAGACCTGATATCCGGTAAATCGCTCCGTTCCGAGTGGGTGGCCGTTATGCCAGACGCCGTTGCCGGCACGCATCCATTCGATGCCGCCGGTCGCCAGAACGCCCGATGCGCCGGTACTATCTTCATAGTGCAGTTCGCCTGCCAGCAAGACACTGATCGTGGCGATGCCGGAGTGCGGATGCATCGGGAACATCGGTGCGCCCGTGGAGACGAAATCGAAGTGGTCCAGAAACACGAAGGGCTTGATCAGCTCGCCGATGTCGCCGGGACTTACCACACGGGTAACCGGCCCGTTCCGATGGCCCCGGGTAGTGGTAACGATCCCGCGTGCGCGAGTGAGGATGGAATTTGTCATGGGCGTAGATTAAACGCTGGACATCCAACGCGGAAGCCTATATTTTCCGATGGAACCCATCGACAGGAGCGATAGATGCTGGACGGCGTATCAACTGATCAATTAAGAACTTTTATTGCTGCAGCGGACGAAGGAAGTTTTTCGGCGGCCGGCCGCAAGTTGCGGCGGGCGCAGTCGGTCGTCAGCCAGACGCTGGCGACATTGGAAGCGCAAATCGGTGTGCTGCTGTTCGATCGAACGCGGCGTTATCCCGAACTGACGGAACAGGGCGTCGCGCTGCTGGCGGAAGCACGGCTGGTGGTCGATAGCATGAATGGTTTCAAGGCCAAGGCGCGCACTATCGCGGAAGGACTGGAGCCTGAGTTGTCGGTGGTGGTGGATGTGATGTATCCGATGTCGTCGCTGACGGCGGCGGTAGGGGCATTCCGCGAAGCGTTTCCGCATACGCCGCTGCGCCTGCATGTCGAAGCATTGGGGGCAGTGGTGCTGCCTGTGCTTGAGGGGGTGTGCCGGCTTGGCATCATCGGCTCATTGCCTGGGGCGCCCGATGGTTTCAATACCGAGAAGCTGCTGGATGTGCCGATGGTCACCGTGGTAGCGCCGGCCTATCCGCTGGCGTTGCTCAAGCGCGTCATCCTGCTGAGTGAATTGCAACAACATGTGCAACTGGTGCTGACCGATCGCAGCAAATTGACCGACGGCAAAAACTTTTCCGTATTCTCGCCTTTGACATGGCGTCTGGCCGACCTTGGCGCAAAGCACGCGTTCCTGCGCGCGGGCTTCGGATGGGGGCATATGCCGCTGGCGATGGTGAAAGCCGATCTGGCGTCGGGCAGCCTGGTGCAAATCGAACTTGAGAATTTGCCGCCGGTAATGAAGATGCCGATGTTTGCGGTGTACCTCAAGACCACACCGCCGGGTCCGGCGGGGCGCTGGTTTCTGGATCAACTTAAGCGATGCAAGTCCGATCCGGCGGCCGTACCTGCTTCGAATAGCAGAAGGCTTTCGCGGAAATCGTGAAAGGCTTGGCCGATTCTTCGGGGTCTATTGCTTTCAAGGGCGAACTGTACTTTGAAGATTAGAGCGATCCCGCATTTTCATGCGATAAGGCCAAGCGCTCGGACAATCCCCGCCGTGCTTCCTGCACCGCCTGCGTCACCGCTTCCGGACCAAATGCCAATCCTTGCAGCAGGAAAAAATGCACATCGCTAATACCGATCGACGCCAGCGCATAGCGCAAATACGGCGTCAGGAAGTCGGCCTGCTTCGCCCGTTCTCCCGCATGAAAACCGCCGGAGCTGACCAGTACGAAAGTCGGGCGGTCTTTCATCAGCCCGATCTTGCCTTGCGGCGTCGAGTTGAAACTGCGATTGATGCGGATCACATGATCGATCCATAATTTGAGCGCGGCGGGTATGGTGAAGTTGTGCATCGGTGTGACGATGAACAGCATATCGTGTTGTTCCAGCTCGGCTATCAGGCGTTCCGACCAGTCGAATTCTTCCGCATCGTTTGCAGCGTTCGACGTGAGCGCGGTTGCGTAATCGCGGCTGATCGGCGAAATGGGCGACTTCACCAGATCGCGTTCGGTGATCCGTGCGTCGTCGATGCCTGCTGCGGCAATCGCTTCCGTTGCAAGGCGATAACCATGGCTCGCCTCGCTGTGCGGGCCGCTGTTCAATAGCAAAATGCGTGTCATTTGATTGATTCCTGTGTAAGTGCTTCGCCGAAATGCATGCCGCGTGCAAGCAGTCCCTGCCGAAAGTAAAAGCGTTGTGCAAGCGCGTTATGCAATCCGGTATCCAGAATAAAGTGCTTGCAGTTCAGCGCGACGGCTTGTTGCCGCGCGGTCTGCAATAAATGTGCGCCGAGTCCGGAGCGATACAACGAGGCGGTTACCACAAGATCGTCGACGTAAACGAAACGGCCGTATATCAGATTGTCTTGCAGCCGATAGCCGGCAAGCCCGGCGATTGCGCCGTCGCGCCATGCCGCAAGCAAGCGATACCCTTGCGTGCGTTGCTGCGCGATCTGTGCGACGTATGCGGTGCGATCGTTCAGATGCGGCCGCAATTCCTGCATCACCGGAAACGACGCCTCCAGATCGGCGTCGCTTTCGATGTGTTTGATTTCCACTTGAGATTGCATGCATTTTCCCAAAAAAATAGCGTTATTCCGTTCGCGTTTCTATCCGCGTTTCACCGATGCCGAACAGCAATCATCTTCAGTTTCCCGAAACCAGCTTGAGCCCGATAACGCCCGCTAAAATGAGACCGATGCAGCCCAGTCTCAGCGGCGCAGTGGAGTCGCCCATCAACATCATTCCGAGAATCGCAGTGCCTGCTGCACCGATGCCGGTCCAGACTGCATAGGCAGTTCCCACCGGCAATGTGCGGAGTGTGTATGAAAGCAGAAAGAGACTCGACAAGCCTGTGGCAACGGTAAGTAGTGCAGGTGTCAGTCGCGTGAAACCGTCAGACCACTTCATGCAGATGGCGAATGCGATTTCAAAAATGCCGGCGAGGCCAAGCAGTGCCCATGTCATAGTTGATCCCTTGGTTGATTCGCCAGGCGTTACCGCCTGGCGAAGTTTGGTGAAAGTTTACTGGAGAAATTTCAAGCTTTTTGAGCAGCAGCAGGAGGTACGCGGAATGTAATTCCCAAGCGGTTAAAGGCGTTCATCAACGCGATTGCATAGGTCAGATCGGCGAGTTCTTTATCGCTGAATTCTGCAGAAGCTGCTGTATAGTCGGCATCGGGAACACCGGTTTCGGCTACACGTGTTACGGTTTCCGCCCAGGCGAGCGCGACGCGTTCGCGGGCACTGAATACATTACCTGCTTCGTGCCACACAGGTACCAGAACGAGCTTGTCCACGCTGACGCCGAGCTTGAGCAGATCGCGCGAATGCATATCGATGCAATATGCGCAGCCATTTATTTGGGAAATCCGCAGATACACGAGATCGATCAATTCGTGTGGAAGGCCGGATTTATGCACATAGGCGTGTACCCCTCCGAAAGCTTTATAACCTTCAGGCGAAGCCTTGGCGTAGTCGATGCGATTGCTCATGATGAATCCTTATTTGGTTAATTGAGGACTCTATCGTGATGCATCTTGCCCTACTTTAAAAGGACCATGATCTATCTTGCGTACTAGGCCATGATCTAGAGGCCATGATTCTCCAGGCCATGATCCCTCCTGTTTTCAAATGCGGACGCGCCACGGCCGCTCCTACATCAGCTTCAAGATCCGCTTTCCGAGCGTCTCGGCGGTACGCTGGGAGTCGATGTTCGTAAAATTGAGAAGCAGGGCCGAGGCGCGATCGCTATTGATCGTCCAATCCGTTAATGCTTCTCCTGCCAGGCCGTTTTCTTGCATGCGCGCAAGCAGCCGGTGATCCGACTGCTTGCCTTGCAAGCGCAAGATCAAATGCATTCCGCCTGGCGGTGAATCGATGCGCATGTGTTTCCCCAGCACGCTTTCCAGACCTGCCGTCGTCGCATCCCGGCGCTCGGCATAGAGTTTTCGCATCCGCTGGATATGGCGGGCGAAATGGCCTTCCGTAATGAAGGCCGTGACGATGGCCTGCGTAAGCTGGGGGCTGCCCCCGGCAAAGATTTGACTGATCTGCTCGAACCGCTCGACCTGCGTTTCCGGCACGACAAGATAAGCCAGCCGGATACTCGGAAAAAGCACTTTGCTGAACGTGCCTGCATAGAGCACTCGCCCATCGCGATCCAGGCTCTTTAACGCAGGCAGAGGACGGCTGACATAACGGTACTCGCCGTCGTAATCGTCCTCGATGATCCACGCCTTATTTCGGGCAGCCCAGTCCAAAAGCGCCAAGCGGCGGGGCAAGGGTAAAGACACGCATAGCGGGCTCTGGTGTGCCGGCGTGACTACGGCCGCGCGCGCCCGTGGCGCTAATTTGATGCCCTCGGAAATGACCATGCCCTCCGTATCTACCGGCACCGAGACCGCTGCAATATGCATATGCGCCAGTAGTTCTCGCGTGGGCGGGTATCCCGGGTCTTCAAGCCAAACGCGATCTCCCGCCTTCAATAATGCGTGGCCGATCAACTGCATGGTGTGGCGATATCCCGATGTCACGAATACCTGGGACGGGGAGCAACTGATCCCGCGCGACACCTGGAGATACGCGGCGATCTCGGCACGCAGCGCCGCCAAACCATATACGGAGGGATGCGTCATGTCGGATGGCTGCATGGCGCGTACACATCGAGCGCCCAGGCGCGCCCAGATCTTTCGAGGAAACACATCGAGGGCAGGCAAACCCATTTGGAACGGCAGGATCGAGTCTGGACGAAAACTGGGCGCAACAATGCCGGTATTGGATGGCGGCATTGCGCTTGCAACGGGCGTTCGCGGCTTGAGGCCGGGCGTCACGATGGTTCCGGCCTGGCCGCGGGCTTGAATGTATCCCTCGGCGGCCAGCAAGGAATAAGCGGCCTCAATGGTGCCTCTCGCCAGGCCCAGTTCTTTGGTCAGCGCACGCGCCGAGGGTATGCGGTCACCGGGCTTCAACAATCCACTGCCAATGGCGCTGCAAAACCGATCGTAGATCTGCCGGTAAAAAGGCTCGGCCGCCGTTGGGTCCAACGGCGTGAAGTTGCTGGGGTTGCTGGTCTTCGCGGCGGTCATGGACTAGTTGACTTCGTGGTTAATTAATAAATAATTAAACCATAATGACCCAAAATCATCGCTTAAAGCAAATTAAGCGATAAATTCAACCGCAGCGCCGGCATTTGGCAAGTCGCCTCGATCCGGGGAATTGGCTCTTATTGCCCGATCTGTTTTTGAGATAGATGCATTCGATGCGGCGATATAGTATTTGCCGGATGACACCTACCAACTTCGAGGATCAACTGTGAGCACACTAAATTCCATAGGGCAAAGCGCGGTACTTGATGCACAGGCACAGTCGGCGGCTCGCGCTAAAGCTGCGGCGGAAACTGCCGCAAAAAATGCTCCCGGATTTGAACAGTTGGAAGAAAAAGGCATTCAGGTCAGAACCTTTGATTTTGCGCAGCTATACCAACAGCAGGTTCTCAAGGATGTCGACGCCAATGGCGACGGTGTGGTTTCGGAAGCGGAATTGGAGCAGCAGGTGCAGGCCGGCGGCGGTACGCAGGCGCAGGCATCCGCGCTCTATAAAACGATGGACATGGATGGCGATGGGTCCGTTTCCGCGCAGGAGTTTGAAAGCAGCATCCCTTTTTCGACGGCAGATTTCGAGAAGCAAATGGACGCCATGCTGCAGGTGCTCAAAAATGGCGGCGCACCGAGTGGAGATTCGTTTGGCCCACTGCTCGGCATGTCGACCCAATCGATCGATTCCACGCAGATTTTAGGAAGTCTTGCTGCGGGTTTCTCTAAAGAGGCCTGATGGCATCAAGCTGCGGCCAGCAAGCGGTTGTCACCCTCTAGCAAAAGCAGCAATTTCTTGATGTCGAGCCCGCCGGCGAATCCCGTGAGATTGCCGGACGCGCCTATTACGCGATGGCAGGGCGCAATAATCGAAATCGGATTTTTGCCGTTGGCGGCGCCTACTGCCCTGACCGCTTTCGGGTTGCCTATCTGCACCGCAATTTCACTGTAGCTGCGCGTTTCGCCGAATGGAATGGTCAGCAGCGCTTGCCAAACCTTTTTCTGAAATTCGGTACCGGCGAAATCGAGCTCAAGTTCGAAGCGATTTCTTTTTCCTGCAAAATATTCATTCAATTGGCGTTCGGTTTCTATCAGAACCGGGCTGTTTTCTGCTTCGCGCATGGCGCCCAAGCGCACGCGATTCGGCTTATCGTTTTCCCACAAGATGGCAGATAATTTCGATCCGTTTGCCACCAGTTTCAATTTTCCTACAGGCGAATCCATTTCTTTGTATTCGTAAGACATTTTCTGCTCCTCATGAAAGAGAACGGCCCTGAAGAGAACCGGCCGGCGAGATATTGCAGAATAACGCCGATGCGTCCGGAACGCTCTCTGTTTCTTGCGGTCGATTTCTTCGTACAATAGTCAAATCCCGACGCTTGCAGGAGGGAAGGCGAACCCCATGAACAAACCTGTTTCAGCCAAACTTGTTTCAATCAATATCGGCACGCCCCGCGATGTCCAATGGCACGGAAAAACGGTTCGGACCGCGATCTGGAAACAAGCTGTGCAAGGGCGCGTGATGGCGAATCGTCTCAATCTGGCAGGCGATGGCCAGGCTGATCTGGCGGCGCATGGCGGCGAGCATCGAGCGGTGATGGTGTACCAATTGGATTCATACCGTTATTGGGAAAAGTTTCTCCAGAGGTCGGATTTTACAATGGGCCAATTCGGGGAAAACCTGACGGTAGAGGGCCTGGCAGACAACGAAGTATGTATTGGCGATCGCTTTCAAATCGGCGGCGCGGTATTTGAAGTGACGCAACCTCGGGTCACATGCTACAGAGTCGGGATCCGCATGGATCATCCGGAAATGCCTGCTCTGTTGGTATCTCACCACCGGCCCGGATTTTATTTCCGCGTGATCGAAGAAGGCGAAATCGGCGCCGGAGATCAAATTGTGAAGATCGCCGGCGGCGCCGAGAGCATGTCCGTGGCGCAAATCGATGCGCTGCTTTACACCGCCGATCGTCCAGCCGAAGCGCTGCGACTGGCCACGCAAATTCCCGCGCTCAGCCCGGGGTGGCGAAATTCTTTTGAAGAACTGCTGGCTGCCGGCGCAAAACAGCTTGCAGCCGGGAGCGCCGATTTGCCTCCCGCTCCTGCATCTTTGTTCTGGGACGGCTTTCGCCCCTTTAAAGTGCTGGCAGTCCGGCAAGAAAGTGCGGATGTCCGGTCGTTCGTTCTCGCCGCCGAAGATGGATCGGCGTTGCCGGATGCGCTTCCGGGGCAGCATATAGCGGTCAAGGTGCCGGCCGGGAGCGATGCATCTGCCTTGTCACAGTTGCCGCCATCGTCGCCGCCATTTATCCGCATGTATTCCCTATCCGGCCCTTCCGGCACGAATACCTATCGCATCAGTGTCAAGCGGGAACTGCGCCCCGGCGGCAGTGCCGCGCTTCACGCGCATACGCATCCCGGAGATATCCTGGAAATCAGCGCGCCGCGTGGAACATTTGTGCTTGCCGCAACGCCGCGCCCTGCGGTTTTTCTCAGTGCCGGCATCGGTGTCACACCGGTCCTGGCGATGCTCTACGCGTCGGTAGCAGCCGATCCAAACGCCTCGCGTAAAATCTGGTGGCTGCATTGCGCACGCGATGGCGCGCATCATTCCTTTGCGATGGAGGCGCGCCGGCTGGTTCAGTCGCTTAAAAGCGGCCATATGAAAGTGATCTATAGTCATCCAGGCGCGGACGATATTCCCGGCGTGAATTATGACGTCGAAGGTCATCTCGATCCCACGCTTTTCCGTCAATGGGGAATTCCGGATGAGGCCGATTTCTATCTTTGCGGACCGGCGGCGTTTCTCGATGCGATGGCTTCCGGTCTTGCGGCAAACGGCGTCGCGGAATCGCGGATTTACGAGGAAGTGTTCGGACCGGTCATGTTGCCGGCGGCAATGGGAACCGGCAGCGAGATCGGGGCGCCGCATTTACCTGACGGGCCGCCCGGCACCGGTCCCATGATCTCGTTCGTGAGGAGCGGGCTTGCGGTTCCATGGGACGACAAGTTCAAGAATCTCCTGGAATTCGCGGAAGCTTGTTCGGTGCAAGTCAAATGGTCTTGCCGCACGGGGGTTTGCCATTACTGCGAGTGTTCGCTGATTGAAGGGAAATTACGTTATCGCCCCGATCCTCTCGAAGCGCCGGCGAAGGGCAACGCATTGATCTGTTGCTCGACGCCTTTATCCGAGATTCAATTGGACCTTTAATCAGTTCGGCTCAGTTCGGTTCAACATCCGGTATGCGCCCGCTGAGTTCATCCACCAGTACGCGGGTATTTTCGCTGTAATCGATAGGAACGATCACGAGCTGCACGCCGCCGGCAACGAATGCCGCCTTGAGTGCCGGCGCCAATTCCTCGGCGCCGGCTATCCGATGGCCCTGCGCGCCGTACGATCGGGCATAAGCGACGAAATCCGGATTGCCGAAGGTCATGCCGAAGTCGGTAAAGCTGTCCACCGCCTGCTTCCAGCGAATCATGCCGTAAGCGGAATCTTCGATGATCAGCACCACAAGATCGAGCTTCAGGCGCACCGCCGTTTCGAGTTCCTGGCTATTCATCATGAAGCCGCCGTCGCCGCAGACCGCCAGCACCTTGCGCTGCGGATTGAGCAGCTTGGCCGCGATGGCGGAGGGCAGGCCGGCGCCCATGGTGGCCAGCGCGTTGTCCAGCAGCAGGGTATTGGCGACATGGGTGCGGTAGTTGCGCGCGAACCAGATCTTGTACATCCCGTTATCGAGGCAGACGATGCCGTCCTCCGGCACCACCGCCCGGACATCCCGCACGATGCGCTGCGGGATCACCGGAAAGCCCGCGTGATCGGCGCGTTCGTTGATGCGCGCCAGGATGTCTGCGCGCAGATTCAGCATACTGAGTGCCGGGGCCAGCGTGCCTTCCAGGCGGTCCGCCAGCGCCGCCACGGTGGCGCCGATATCGCCGACCAGTTCGGCATCCGGATAAAACACCTGCTCCACATTGGCGGAAACATAGCCGATATGAATCACCTTGGGGCCGCCCGCCATGCCGCCCATCAGGAAGGGCGGTTTTTCGATCGTGTCGTGGCCGATCGCAATGACCAGGTCGGCTTGGTCGATCGCATTGTGGATGTAATCGCGCTCCGAAAGCGCTGCGGTTCCCAGATAGAGGTCGGAGGCGCCTGTCACGGCGCCTTTGCCCATTTGGGTATTGAAAAAAGGAATTTTGGTGCGGTTTACGAAATCGGAAAGCGCGGTAACCAGCCGCGGCCGGTTGCCGGCCGCGCCGATCATGATGAGGGGGCATTTTGCGGCCTGGATCATGGCGGCGATCCGGTCCAGCGCGGAGGGCGGCGCTACCGGTAATTCGATGTGATGCAAAGGCACTAGCGGCGCGTCGGCTTCTTCGGCGGCGATATCTTCGGGCAGTTCCAGATGGACCGGCCCCGGCCGTTCTTCGGTGGCGATGCGAAATGCATCGCGCACAATGGTGGGGATCGATGCCGCTGAGACAATTTGCCGCGTCATCTTGGTCAGCGGCCGCATGGCGGCGACGATGTCGACCACCTGGAAACGCGCCTGGCGCGCGCTTTTGATCGATTTCTGCCCGGTGATCATCACCATCGGCATCGCGCCCAGGTGCGCATAGGCCGCGCCGGTGGTGAAATTCAGCGCGCCCGGTCCCAGGGTGGACAGGCAGACGCCGGGCCGGCCGGTAAGGCGCCCGTGGGTTGCCGCCATGAATGCCGCGGCTTGTTCATGGCGCGTGAGAATCAGTTCAATCTTCGAAGTGCGCAGCGACTCCACAAAATCCAGATTTTCTTCGCCGGGGATACCGAAGATCCGGTCGACGCCTTCATTTTCCAGTGCAGCAATAAAAAGATCCGAGCCTTTGGTCATGATGTCTTATCCCTTCAAGTAGGCGATTTTTGCGATTCGGCGGAAGCGACAATCGAGTCTACTCTTTAATAAAGGGCGCGTTAACCCTCGGGGCATCAAATTAGGACGCGGGACAAGTTATTAGAACTTTAAGCCAGGGCCGATAGTCGAAAACAACCGCTTGCGGGACAGATATAAAAAGGGATACCAATGAAATACAAGGACTACTACGAAGTCTTGGGGGTGCCCCGGACCGCGACGCTCGACGAGATCAAGAAGGTTTACCGGAAACTTGCGCACAAATATCATCCGGATGTGTCGAAGGATCCCAAGGGCGAAGAAAGATTCAAGGAAATCGCCGAAGCCTACGCGACCTTGAAAAATCCTGAAAAGCGTGAAGAATACGACAATCTGGGCAAACATCCCGCCGGAGAAAACTTCACGCCGCCGCCGGAATGGCAACGGCAATACGGCGGCGACGCTGCGGCCTTCGACGACGTCGATCTGGCCGATATCCTGAACATGTTCAGAGGCGGCCATCGCGGCGGTGGCGGCGCGCGAGGGCATGCGAATTTTTCCCAAAGAGGGGAAGACTACTCGGTAAGCGTTCCTGTTTCACTCGAAAAAATTCATCATGGCGGCGAAACGGACGTTGCGCTGGAGCTGCCCGAATACGACGCCGACGGTTTGCCGCATCGCGTGGCGCGAACCTTTCGCGTCACGATTCCGAAGGGGTCGACGGAAGGCCGGCGTTTGCGCCTTACCGGCAAAGGCGGGCCCGGCCTGCATGGCGGTAAATCCGGCGATCTGTACATCGAACTGACGATCGCCCCGCATCCGGTTTATCGCGTCAGCGGCAACGATCTGTATATCGATCTGGCGCTGGCTCCCTGGGAAGCGGTGCTGGGAACGGCAGTCGAAATTCCCACGCTCGACGGCAAAGTGGAGTTGAACATCAAGCCCGGCACGGCAGCCGGACAAAAGCTGCGCCTCGCCAAGCGCGGCTTGCATGCACAGGATGGCGGCATCGGCAATATGTATACGACAGTGCAAATCGTGGTGCCGACCAAAGTAAGCAAGCATGAACAGGAATTGTACGAACAACTTGCCGCGGCCTCGAATTTCAAACCGCGCGAACACGTCGCCAGGAGGCAGGCATGAAAATCAATGTTTCGGAATACGTCTGGCTCAGCGACCGGAATCTTTGTACCGTCGAACATCTGGCGGAAGCATCCGGCTTATCGATCGAAGACCTCGGCGATCTGATTGAAATGGGCCTCATCGTGCCGGCCGATATCGACGCGCAGCCGAAGTCGTTTTCGCTGCATTACGTGGTCACCGCAAATCTCGCCCGCAGATTGCGCGACGATTTCGAGCTGGACCGCAACGGTATGGTGCTGGCCGTGACGCTGATGCAGCGCATCGATGCGCTACAGGAAGAGTTGGAGGCGACGCGAGCGAAGCGCTAGGGCAACGTTGAGTAAGTGGCCCATTACTTATGCCCCAGGGTGTTCGGCGCCAATGATTGTTGCACGCGCTGGCGCAATTCCGGCGCCACATCTTGCTCGAACCATGGGTGATGTTTGAACCAGCCCAGGTTGCGCATCGACGCTTGCCTGCACCACCGGCCGCGGACCCAGCGGCAAGTAAGCCTCGCACACGCGACAGGCGCGAATTTCGGTCAGCAGTGCATCTATGGCGGGTGCTTTATTCATCAGGAAAAGTCACTTCAGGTTCAGGTTCAGATTCAAATCCGATAGCAGGCAGCAAGCTTCCTTCGCGCTCCAGCAAATCGCGTTTTCGTTCCACGCCCCAGCGGTAACCGGAGATATCGCCGTCGCGCCGCACCACGCGATGACAAGGAATGGCGACCGCAATATGATTGGCGCCGCAGGCCTGCGCCACTGCGCGCACCGCCTTGGGCGAGCCGATGCGCTCGGCGACCTGGGCGTAGCTCACCACCATGCCGGGCGGGATTTCCCGCAGCGCCGTCCAGACACGTTCCTGAAAAGCGGTGCCGCGCACATCCAGCGGCAGATTCAGGCCGAGCGCCGGGTCTTCCACAAAGCCGACCACTTGGGCAATCAATTGTTCGAAGCCGTCGTCGCCACCGATCAGCCGTGCTTTTGGAAACTGATCCTGCAGATCGCGAACCAGTCGATCCGGGTCGTCTCCGAGCAGGATCGCACAGATGCCGCGCCGGCTTTGCGCCACCAGAATCGCTCCCAGCGACGACTGCCCGACCGCAAAACGGATTTCGGCGTTGCGGCCGCCGGCGCGATATTCGCGCGGATGCATGCCCAGCATGGCTTCTGAGGTTTCATAGAAACGGCTGTTGGAATTAAAGCCGGCATCGTAGATCGCATCGGTAATGCTGCTCCCGGCAACGGATGGATCCCCCAGTTCTTCGCGCAGCCGGCGCGCCCGGTAAGCATTGGCGTAGGCCTTCGGGGTAAGGCCGGTCTCTGCCTTGAACAGACGATGGAAATGAAAGGGGCTTAGTCCTGCCGTTGCCGCCAGTGCTTCCAGCGTCGGCGGCGTCTCGGCCTGTTCGATCAGGTGACAAGCCGCGACCACCATGGCGGTATGTCTGGCGGCCACGGCGGTGTGGTCGGCCGAGGCGCGCTTGCCGGGGCGGTAGCCTGCTGCTTCCGCGGCTTGGGATGTTTCGAAGAATGCGACATTTTCGCGTTTCGGCAAACGCGCCAGCGAACTGGGCCGGCCATAGATGCCTGTGGTCTTGACGGCGTAGACGAACTGCCCATCGGCGGCCGGATCGCGCGCCAATACCGCAGCCCACCGCGCATTGTCGCTTGCAAAGCGATGGCCCGGTTTTAATTCCGGTTTCAAATCAAGCTCCAAGTTTGCGGAGGTAAGCATCATGAAATCCTCTATTGATTAGCGATAGCGTGAGTTTAAGCATCCGTCGTCATGGAGAAACTCCGATCCTTGCGGTCAAATTCTGCAGATTACAATGCCAGGCCTTCACGTTTGCGCCTCGCTGCATAGAAACGCCAGAACAAAAGCGCTGCGGTAGCACGATGCGGCGCCCATTTCGCGGCGATTTCTATCAATGCCTCCCGGCTGGGCGTGGGTTGCATGCCGAAAGCGTCGCCCACGGCTTTTTGGAGGGCCAAATCGCCGGCCGGGAACACATCGGGATGACCGACGCAGAACATCAGATAGATTTCCGCGGTCCACGGTCCGATGCCTTTGTAGCGGGTCAGCTTGGCGATCGCCGCTTCGATGGGCAAATTTTCGGTCGCCTCAAAATCGAGATCTCCCGCAACCACCGCTTCGGCCAATCCGGCAAGTGTGCGGTATTTAGCGCGAGAGAGGCCGACGCTGCGCAATCCTTCTTCACCCAAGGCCAGGAATCCCTCCGGCGTAGCGCCGCCCGGCAGGGCTTCCAGACGGCTCCAGATGGCGTTGGCGCTCGCCACTGAAACCTGTTGACCGCAAACGATACGAGCGATGCCGGCAAAACCGGATGTGCCGATACGCGGCGGAAACGCGCCGGCGATATCGTTGATCGACGCTAGGCTCGGGTCGAGTTTCAGCAGTAACGCCAGATGCCGCGCCACAGCCCCTTCGGAAATAAGACGATCTTTTAAAGGATGCACTGTCATGGTCGCATTTTCAGGATTTTGAGGGAGAAATCCGGATTTAAGCTATTTATTGGGCGTCTATCGGGAATCTATAACGAAAAACAGCATCGAAGCGATCTGCGGTTTTATTCGGTGCTTCCTATTTCATCACAAATAGTTTCCATGGACAAATGATGACAGACCCTATTGCTTCTTCCGTATCTTCTTCCGCGTCTGCACCGGCTCGCGCTTTCGACGCGATCATTATCGGCACCGGCCAGGCCGCTCCGGCGCTCGCCAATCGCTTGACGATGTCGGGAATGTCGGTAGCGATCATCGAGCGGGGCCTGGTTGGCGGCACTTGCGTCAATGCCGGCTGCACGCCGACCAAAGCGATGGTTGCCAGCGCGCATGTGGCGCATCTTGTGGCGCGCAGCGCGGAATACGGTATCGTCCTGCCGGGTCCCGGCCCTTCAAGCATCGATATGCCGGCGCTCAAAGCGCGCGTCGATGCCATTGTCCAGGCAGACCGGTCGGGTCTCGAACGCTGGCTTACCGAGATGCGTGCTTGTACCTTTATCCGCGGCCACGCCCGCTTTGAAAGCGCGCATGAGATCCGGGTCGGCGATCGCTTGATCACGGCCAAGAAGATATTCATTAATGTCGGCGGACGCGCGCTCATCCCGGACATTCCCGGATTGAGCAGTGTTTCCTACCTTACCAATTCCGACATGGTGGCGCTCGATGCGGTACCGCGCCATCTGATCGTTGTCGGAGGCAGTTATGTCGGATTGGAGTTCGCCCAGATGTTTCGCCGCTTCGGCGCGAAAGTGACGATCATCGAAAGAGGCGAGCGATTGATTTCGCGGGAAGATGAAGAAGTCTCCGCGCAAATCAAAACGATCCTTGAAAACGAAGATATCGAGGTCAGGCTGGCAGCCGAATGCATTCGGCTTGGTGCGCATCCGGAGGGCGTTGCGGTCGGCATCGGCTGCACGGTGGGCGAGCCCGAAATTGCCGGGAGTCATGTTCTGATAGCAGTGGGGCGGCGTCCCAATACCGACGATCTGGGGCTGGATAAGGCGGGTGTGGCGGTCAATGCGGAAGGATATATCACCGTCGACGACCGGCTTCGCACCAGCGTTGATGGCATTTGGGCGCTTGGCGATTGCAACGGCCGGGGCGCATTCACGCATACCTCTTACAACGACTTCGAGATCGTCGCCGCGAATCTGCTGGAGGGCGCTACCCGCTCTGTCGCAGACCGCATTCCGGCCTACGCGCTGTACATCGATCCGCCGCTGGGCCGGGTCGGGATGACCTTGGCGCAAGCGCAAAAGGCTGGCCGAAAAGTATGGATCGGCATGCGGCCGATGTCACACGTCGCCCGAGCGGTCGAGAAAGGCGAAACGCAAGGTTCGATGCGTGTCGTGGTCGATGCAGAGACCAGGAAAATTCTCGGTGCGGCAATCCTCGGCCCCGGCGGCGACGAAGCCATTCATATGATTTTGTCTGCCATGGCCGCGGGTACGCCCTATACGCAGCTTGCCGGAACGATGGGTATTCATCCCACGGTCTCGGAGTTGATTCCGACAATTCTAGGCGAGCTTTCGGCGCCGGACTAGGGCAACGCCGCTTACGCAACGTTGCCCACGACTTATTCAGTTAAGCCCTGATGGTCTGACGCTTGATACTTCCGCCTTTATTTGCGGTTCACAAAGATATCCTGATAAACCTTGTAGCGTTTTTCGTTCAAATCCATTGCTGTAACGTAATCGATAAACTTCATCGATATTTTTTTCTGGGCCTGATCGAATTTATTGCTGGTCGCAATGTCATGCTGTTGCGACATGATTTCCTGCCCGTCGGTCAGCATGAAGTCGAAAAACAATACGGCGGCGTTGGGATGCGGCGCTTTCTTCAGCATGCCCAGTCCCTGGAATTGGGCGATCGGCTCGCCGATGTTGAAGCGTTCGAGCGGGGCGCCTTTGTCCTTCAACTGATCGGCTCCCCAGCTATACAAATCCAGCGCCAGCGGCACTTCGCCCGACGTGACCAACTGCGCTAATAGCGAATGGCCTTTATGGACTGAAACGCCATTGGACGCTACGATATCCTTGAACAGTTTGGTGCCTTTTTCTTCGCCGAGACTTTGCAGAACATAGGCAAACCAGCCCTGATCTTCCGCTTCCACGCCGATCTGACCCTTCCATTTAGGATCGAGTAAATCCTGCCATGTCTTGGGAAGATTTTCTTTCTTTATCTTTTGCGGGTTATAGCCCAGCGTGAACATATCGATCGAGACGCCGACCCATTCCTTATGCGCCGGAACCGCCTGCGCCATCAGGGTGCTGACGTAAGGCGATTTCACTTCCTGCAGCAATTTCTCGCGATGCAGGGCTTCCATTTCGGGCGCATTGTTTTCGGCCAGATCCACATCGAAACGGTTGCCGCGCGCTTCGGTGATGATTCTTTGCAATACGTTTTCCGAACCGGCTCGCCACACGTTGACCTTGATGCCGTATTTTTTGGTAAAGGCGGCGGTGATCATCGGCATGGTGGGATGCGCCAGGTAGATCGTTAATTCACCTTCTTTTTTTGCGCCGTCGATCAATGTCTGCATGCGGTTGCCGCCTTGCAGTGAGGCGATCTCGGCGACGTTGCTTGATTGGGCAAATACCGGCGTCGCAACACCGAAACTTAATCCGGCAAGCAGAAGGGCAGAGCAGAATTTCGGCAATAATTTTTTCATTTTTTTTCCTATCGAAAGTCGATCTTCAAATCAATGCATCACTGCGCCGCCGTCGACCACCAATACCTGTCCGGTAACGAAGTCGCTTTCGGGGGAGCAGAGATAGATCAGCGTGCCGCACATATCTTCCGGCGTCAGTTCGCGTTTGATGGCCCGCGAATTGACCGTGCCTTGCACTTGATTCGGCGCCCAGTTGTTTTTGACGTTTTCGCTCATGACCAGGCCTGGCGCCAAGGTGTTGACACGGATGCCGTCATCGCCCAGTTCACGCGCCAGGCTGCGCGACATCGCGACGATGGCGCCCTTGGAGGTGACGTAATGCAGCAGCATGGTCTGGCCCTTGAAAACAGTGCCGGAAGCGATGTTGACGATCTTGCCGTATTTCTGGCTGCGCATCGCAGGCGCGACCGCCTTCGCGCATTCGAATGCGCCGCGCACATTCACCGCCATCATGCGGTCCCATTCGGCCGATTCGATTTCTTCGAACGGCTTGCGTTTTACATTGCCGAACAGTGCTGCATTGTTCACCAGAATATCCAGCCGGCCGAAGCGTTCCAGCGTGGCGGCGACCATCGCCTTCACGGAAGCGGGATCGGTGACGTCGCAATGGACCGCATGCGCCTTGCCGCCTGTTTCATTGATGGCCGACGCCACGGGATTGGCGTCCAGCACATCCGCGACAATCACTGCCGCGCCTTCGGCGGATAATGCCCGCGCGTATTCGGCGCCGATACCTTGCGCCGCACCGGTAATAATGGCTACCTTGCCTTGTAATCTGCCTGTACTGCTCATCTGATGATCTCCGGTTATGAATTATTGTTAACTGCTTGCAGAACTGCTTCCGTCAACCGGCCTGCGCCGCTTCGGATTTTGATTCCGATTTTAATTCCTGCTCCTGGCGCAGCCGTTCTTTCAGGGCGCGAATCATTTGCACGCGGGCGACATCGGTGTTGATGTCCATCAATTTCGACGTATCGAAATTTTCCAGGCGCAGCTGTTGTTGTTCCAGCATGAAAGCGTCTTCCTTGAAAACTTCGGTGATCGAGGTCCAGGTGCGCGGCTTGCCCGGATCTTCGTATTTGGTATAGCCGTCGGCCTTGTTGAAAAAATAGAAGCACGACTTGTCGGTTTCCGGTGTGATGGCGTGCAGGGTACGCCCCAGATGCGCGCCTTCGCGCACGCCCGCATCGTAATCGCCGGCATTCACGCCGCCGCTGAATTGCTTGATCGTGCTGGGCGCCACGTATTCGAAATCGGACCAGCGGTCGACTTTTTTTCCGGTCGGATAGCGTTTCAACCAGTTTGCCGGCGCATCGGCGTTGCGCATCACGCGCAAAAATTTCATGCCTGTCGGGGTTCGCTGCACATCCATGGTGGCGTTCGCGCTATCGGTTTCCGAGCTGCCTATACTGCTTTTGTGGAGATACGACAAATGCGAAAGGTCCATCAGGTTTTCGAGAACCATGACATAGCTGGCCTTCAGATGCAGCATGTCGTAGGTGCGCGGCCAGTTTTCCTGATCGTCCGGCGGATAGCTGAGAATTTCGGCGGGATCGGCCTGGTCGGCATCGCCCATCCAGATCCAGATATAGTCGCCTTTTTCGACTACCGGATACGACTTTACTTTTGCGCGCGCGGGAATGGTGGTTTGGCCGGGAATATTCACGCACTTTCCGCTGCCGTCGAATTCCATGCCGTGATAGCCGCAGCGCACGCCTTTCTCGGTCGCGTCACCCAGCGATAAGGGGGCGCCGCGATGGCAACAACGGTCTTCAAGTGCGCAAATTTCACCGCTGCCGTTTCTGAACAGAACCACCGGATCGTTCAGAAGCGTGCGCGCCAGTAACTTATCGGTGACCTCATTTCGGGCCGCGGCAACATACCAGGCGTTTCGGACGAACATGACATTACTCCTAATTGTTAAGTTGAATTTACGAGAGCAGACGATGGTTTTAACAACGTCGCGTTATAGCGGTGCAGAGGCGCCGAAGTGCCTGTTCGATCAGGGTTATGGCGGACTGCGGCGGGGTGTTGTGCGTAGTGAGGTAAAGGAGGAGGGGGCCAAAGGCCACCGGGGGACACGAACGGAGTACAACA
>DASYCG010000131.1:0-6236 GCA_036500325.1 Herbaspirillum sp.
GCAAATTCGCGCCGCGACCATCGATACTTATGACGATCACCGTATGGCGATGTGCTTTTCGCTGGCCTCGCTGGACGGTGCGGCGCGGCAGGGCAATAGAATCAGAATCAACGACCCGAAATGCGTCGCCAAAACCTTTCCCGATTATTTTTCGGTATTTGCCGAAATCGCCAGTCAGACCTTGATTTAACGGAATAACCATCATGCAGCATCAACATCGTATTCCAGTTCTGACGATCGACGGCCCGACCGCTTCCGGCAAAGGCACCGTGGCGCAGCTGGTCGCACACGAATTGGGCTTTCATTACCTGGATTCAGGCGCCTTATATCGCCTGACGGCGTTGTCGGCGATGCGCAGCGGCACCGAATTGGACAATGAAGCCGCGCTGGTACGCCTGGCGCAAAGGTTGCCGTGCAGTTTTGCCGGTGAGAAAGTGTTGTTGGCAGGCGACGACGTCAGTCAGGCCATCCGTGCTGAGGAAGTCGGCAATAATGCCTCCAAAATCGCCGCTTTGCCGGCCTTGCGCCAGGCTTTGGTGGAGTTGCAGCTCGGGTTTTGCGTAGCACCGGGGCTGGTGGCCGATGGCCGCGATATGGGGACCGTGATATTTCCTGACGCGCCGCTGAAGGTGTTTCTGACTGCCAGTGTCGAACGGCGGGCCGAAAGACGATATAAGCAATTGATTGGCAAGGGTTTTCCTGCTAATATGCACGACCTCACAGAAGATTTGAGAGCCCGGGATGCGCGTGATATGAATCGCAAATCGGCTCCGCTCAAACCGGCTGAAGGCGCACATTTGCTGGATACCTCGGAAATGACTGTCGAACAGGCGGTGCATCAGGTGCTCAGCTGGTTTGCTGCAGTTTGAATTCGTTTCAGCTTTATCTGTATTACCAGTAGCACAAACCGTTGCCCGGCCGGATGCAAAGTCTTGCCGGGTATTGAAAAACCTAACCCTTTATATCCCTGCGCCGGTGCTGTTCCAGCTGCAAATATATTGGCCAACTCCAAAATCACATGTCAACCACCACTATTCTCAACCCAGGTTCCACCGGTCCCGATAGTTTCGCGGCCCTTTTTGAAGAATCGCTATCGCGTCAGGATATGCGTTCTGGTGAAGTTATTTCCGCTGAAGTCGTTCGCCTTGATCATAACTTCGTTATCGTCAACGCCGGCCTGAAGTCGGAAGCCTTCATTCCAATCGAAGAATTCAAGAATGACAACGGCGAGCTCGAAGTCAACGTCGGCGATTTCATCTCCGTTGCCATCGAATCGCTGGAAAACGGTTTCGGCGACACCATCCTGTCGCGCGACAAAGCAAAACGTCTGGCCTCGTGGCTCTCGCTGGAAAAAGCGATGGAGTCCGGCGAGATCGTTATCGGTACCGTCAATGGCAAGGTCAAGGGCGGCCTGACCGTTCTGACCAACGGCATTCGCGCCTTTCTGCCGGGTTCGCTGGTCGATACCCGTCCGGTCAAGGACACAACGCCGTTCGAAGGCAAGACACTGGAATTCAAGGTCATCAAGCTCGATCGCAAGCGTAACAACGTCGTGTTGTCGCGTCGCGCAGTCATCGAAGCTTCGATGGGCGAAGAGCGCCAGAAACTGATGGAAACCCTGAAAGAAGGCACTGTCGTCAACGGTATCGTCAAAAATATCACCGACTACGGCGCATTCGTGGATCTGGGCGGCATCGACGGCCTGTTGCACATCACCGATCTGGCATGGCGTCGTGTGCGTCACCCATCGGAAGTGCTGACAGTCGGTCAGGAAATCACTGCCAAGGTTCTGAAGTACGATCAGGAAAAGAATCGCGTTTCGCTGGGCG
Organism: Herbaspirillum sp.; assembly: GCA_036500325.1. Taxonomy (GTDB): domain Bacteria; phylum Pseudomonadota; class Gammaproteobacteria; order Burkholderiales; family Burkholderiaceae_D; genus Herbaspirillum. The sequence continues at coordinate 1,830 of DASYCG010000131.1, forward strand.
TCAAGCAATTGGGCGATGATCCATGGACCGGTCTGTCGCGTCGTTACCCGCAAGGCACACGCCTGTTCGGCAAGGTCACCAATCTGACCGACTACGGCGCATTCGTTGAAGTCGAGCAAGGTATCGAAGGCCTGGTTCACGTTTCCGAAATGGATTGGACCAACAAGAACGTGGCACCGAACAAGATCGTCCAATTGGGCGACGAAGTCGAAGTCATGGTTCTGGAAATCGACGAAGAACGCCGTCGCATCAGCCTGGGCATGAAGCAATGCAAGGCGAATCCTTGGGACGACTTTGCCGTTACCCATAAAAAGGGCGACAAGGTCAAGGGCGCGATCAAATCGATTACCGATTTCGGCGTCTTTATCGGCCTGGCCGGCAATATCGACGGCCTGGTGCATTTGTCCGATCTGTCGTGGACAGAAACAGGCGAAGAAGCCGTGCGTCGTTTCAAGAAGGGCGACGAGCTGGAAGCCATCGTGCTGGCGATCGATGTCGAACGCGAACGCGTTTCGCTGGGCGTCAAGCAACTCGAAGGCGATCCGTTCAACAACTACGCTGCAATGAACGACAAGGGTGCACTGGTTACCGGTACAGTCAAGTCGGTCGAGCCTAAAGGCGCCGTGATCCAGTTGTCCGACGAAGTCGAAGGCTATCTGCGTGCTTCCGAAATCTCGCGCGATCGCGTTGAAGATGCCGGTACACACCTGAAAGTCGGCGATACCGTTGAAGCGCTGGTCATCAACATCGACCGTAAAGCACGCGGCATTCAATTGTCGATCAAGGCGAAAGATAATGTGGAAACGCAGGAAGCCATGCAAAAGATGTCGACAGCAAGTGACGCCAATGCAGCTTCGGGCACCACTAGCCTGGGCGCCTTGTTGAAGGCCAAACTCGACAACAAGAACTGATTGTCGAGCGCCTGAATGACAAAGTCGGAGCTGATAGCCCGCCTGGCTGAGCGTTATCCGCAACTGGTAGCTAAAGATGCGGATTACGCGGTCAAAACGATACTCGATGCGATGGTGGATGCTTTGTCTACCGGCCAGCGCATTGAGATACGCGGTTTTGGCAGCTTTGCGCTCAATCGCAGACCGCCCCGCATCGGACGCAATCCGAAATCCGGCGACAAGGTGATGGTGCCCGAGAAACGGGTGCCGCATTTCAAGCCGGGCAAGGCCTTGCGCGAACGAGTGGATGTGATGGTAGGTCAACCCATCAAGGAAGACTGAGTTATTGCAATAAATGGAACGGCATCTTCGGATGCCGTTTTTTTTTAACTTTGGCGGTCTTTTCTTTTAACGTACAATTTCGCATTTGCTGCATATTGAGGCGAACGCTGCCTTCCCTTTTACAAGGACCCGCGCCATGAAAGTTATTTCCAGAGCTTTAGCGATTATTCTGTTTTTCGCGTTCTTTGGGCTGGCGTTGAAAAACACCCACCTGGTGAATTTATACTTCTTTCTCGGGTATCAAAGAACCGATCCGCTGGCACTTATTTTGCTGGTCTGTTTTGCAGCCGGTGCTTTGCTTGGTATTTTGGCAATGACGCCCAGTGTGTTCCGCCATCGGCGCGAAGCCAGCCGCCACCGCAAGGCGCTGGCGGCATACCATAAAGAGCGTGAAGCCGAGTTGCGCGCCCAGACCCAGCCACCGCTGCCTGACAGCGTCGATAGTACGCAATATTTTCCTTGATCGGGCTGTTCGTCTATGGAATTTGAATTATGGTGGTTGCTCGGCATTCCGGTCTTTTTCGGCCTGGGATGGCTCGCGGCACGTGTCGATATCAATCAACTGGTTTCTGAATCGCGCACCTTGCCGCGAGGTTACTTCAAAGGATTGAACTTCCTGTTGAATGAACAGCCAGATAAGGCGATTGATGCGTTCATCGAAATCGTCAAACTCGATCCGGAAACCGTCGAATTGCATTTCGCCCTCGGTAATTTGTTCCGCCGCCGCGGCGAAACCGAGCGCGCCATCAGGGTGCATCAGAACTTGCTGGCGCGGCCGGATCTGCCGGCGGATCAACGCACGCAGGCGCAGTTTGAACTGGGCGAGGATTATCTGAAAGCGGGGCTGCTGGATCGCGCCGAAGAGAATTTCAATTATCTGATCGATACGCCTTATGGCGCGCAGGCCGGGCGCGCGCTGCTGGAAATTTATCAGCGCGAAAAAGAATGGCTGCGGGCGATCGAAGCCGCGCGCAGCCTGCAGCAATCGGGGGCCGGCGGCCGTCAACGCGAGATCGCGCAATTCTATTGCGAACTGGCGCAGGACGAACTGGTGCGCAGCCATGCCGACGAGGCGATGAAATTGCTGGAACAGGCGCTGGCGGACGATCGCAAGAGTGTTCGCGCCACGATGTTGCTGGGCGATGCATTTTTGCTGAAAGACGATATTGAAGGCGCGCTGGCGGTTTGGCGCCGGGTTGAGCATCAGAGCGTGCCGCATGTGGCGCTGGTGGCCAAACGGCTGATGGATGGCCACGAACGCGTCGGCCGCATGCGCGAGGGCGTCAATCTGCTGCGTACCTATCTGGCTGAAGCGCCTTCGATCGATTTGCTGGAAGTGGTTTTCAAGGGTGTGCTGGAACTGGATGGCGTCGAAGCGGCGAATCAATTGGTCAGCGAAGAGTTGCGCCGGACGCCGACCTTGCTCGGCCTCGACAAATTCCTGGAAGCGCGCCTGATGAATGCGCCGGCCGAGATTCAACCGGAACTGGCCGTGGTAAAAACACTGGTGCACGGCTATACGCAAAAATTGGCGCGCTATCAATGCAGCCATTGCGGTTTCAAGGCACGGCAATTCTATTGGCAATGTCCGGGCTGTAATCGCTGGGAAACTTATCCGCCGCGCCGGACCGAAGAGCTGAATGTGATGAACTGATTGTCTGAATTGATTGTCTTGAACTGCGCTGGTTACGACAGATTTGAAATTGGATATAGAGGGCCCATGAAAATTACGATTATCGGTACAGGTTATGTGGGGTTGGTGACAGGCGCTTGTCTGGCCGAACTCGGCAACGACGTTTTTTGTCTCGACGTGGATCAACGCAAAATCGATATGCTCAACGGCGGCGGTATTCCCATCCATGAGCCGGGCCTGGAGGATGTCGTGGCGCGCAATCGCGCTGCAGGACGCCTGCAGTTTTCCACCGATGTCGCCGCCAGTGTTGCGCACGGCGACGTGCAATTCATTGCAGTCGGCACGCCGCCCGATGAAGACGGTTCCGCCGATTTGCAATACGTGCTGGCGGCGGCGCGCAATATCGGTCTGCATATGCGCGGGTTCAAAGTCATTGTCGATAAATCGACAGTCCCGGTCGGCACTGCCGACAAAGTGCATGCCGCCGTGTTGGCGGCCCAAAAGGAAAATTCGGGCAGCTCAGCCGGATTTTCGGTAGTGTCGAATCCGGAATTCCTGAAAGAGGGCGCGGCAGTCGAAGATTTCATGCGGCCGGACCGGATTGTCATCGGTTGCGACGATAATCCCGTCGGACAGCAGGCACGCAATATGATGAAAGAGCTGTATGCACCGTTCAATCGTAACCATGAACGCACTTACTGGATGGACGTACGCTCCGCCGAATTCACCAAATACGCTGCCAATGCCATGCTGGCCACGCGTATTTCGTTCATGAACGAGTTGGCCAATCTGGCCGATCGGGTGGGCGCCGATATCGAAGCCGTACGTCACGGCATCGGTTCCGATCCTCGCATCGGGCATAGCTTTTTATATGCCGGCTGCGGTTACGGCGGTTCCTGTTTTCCGAAAGACGTACAGGCGCTGGAACGCACCGCGCGCGCCTACGATCAGGATCTGCTGATCCTGCGTGCCGTCGAGCAAGTCAATAACCGTCAAAAACATGTGCTCGGCAACAAGGTTGTAGCGCGTTTCGGCGCGGACCTGAGCGGCAAGCATTTTGCCGTCTGGGGCCTGGCGTTCAAACCGAATACCGACGATATGCGCGAAGCCTCGTCGCGCGTGCTGCTGGGTGAATTATTGCGCGCCGGCGCCAGTGTGGCGGTCTATGATCCGGTCGCCATGGAAGAAGCCAGGCGCGTGCTGGCGCTCGATTTTGCCGGCGAGCCCGAGGTATTTGCGCGGATTCGGTTTGCCGAGAGCCCGACCGATGCGCTGACCGGCGCCGAGGCGCTGGTGATCGTCACAGAATGGAAAGCCTTCCGCAGCCCCGATTTCAACGTCCTGAAAAAACAATTGAAAGCGCCGCTGATTTTCGACGGCCGCAATCTGTTCGAACCGCAGACCATGGCGGATGCGGGCTTTGAATATCACGGTATCGGACGGTCGGTGCTGACCCGCGGCAATCCATGAACACTGCGACAGACTTTAGCCGTTTCGACCTGGCCCGCATTCTGGTGGTCGGCGATGTCATGCTGGATCGCT
>DASYCG010000132.1:0-7041 GCA_036500325.1 Herbaspirillum sp.
CATTCATCCTGCAACTGGCGGTTCGATTTCTTCTGTGCAATGGCTGTTTCAAACCATTGCCAGATCTTCAGATAGCTGTTGAATTCCGATTTTTCATCGGCGAATTTCTTGTGCGCGGCATCGGCAGCGGCCTGTGCTTCCAGCGGCCTGTCGCGCGGGTCTTGCACCGACAGCGCAGAAGCGATAATCAATAACTCGCTCAAGCAAGCGCTGTCGCGCGCCGCCAAAATCATCCGTCCGACCCGCGGGTCCAGCGGCAGCTTGGCCAATTGGCGGCCCAGGGCCGTCAATTGATTGCCATCGTCCACCGCATCGAGTTCCTGCAATAACTGATAACCGTCGGCAATCGCGCGGCCCGGCGGCGGTTCGATAAACGGAAAAGTTTCGACATCGGCCAGATGCAGTGATTTCATCCGCAAAATGACCGCCGCCAGCGAAGAACGCAAAATCTCCGGTTCGGTAAATTTGGGGCGCAGCAGATAATCCTGCTCTTCATACAAGCGGATGCAGACGCCGGCGGCCACCCGTCCGCAGCGGCCGGCACGTTGATTGGCGGCCGATTGCGCAATCGGCTCGATCTGCAATTGCTCCACTTTGTTGCGATAACTATAACGTTTGACCCGCGCCAGACCGGCGTCGACCACGTAACGGATGCCCGGCACGGTCAGCGAGGTTTCGGCAACGTTGGTGGCCAGCACAATCCGCCGCGCGTTGGATATCTTGAAGACCCGTTCCTGCTCTTGCGCCGACAGCCGCGCAAACAGCGGCAGAATCTCGACATGCGGCGGATGATGCTTGCGCAGCGCTTCCGCCGCGTCGCGGATTTCCCGCTCGCCGGGCAGGAAGACCAATACATCGCCCGAGCCGATCCGCGCCAGTTCGTCGACTGCGTCCACCACCGCGTCCATCATGTCGCGCTGGTCTTTCTGACGCTGCGCGGCCGTGGTCGGGCCGGGATTGGCGGCCAATGCCTTGGAAGGCTGATTTGCATTGGCGCCGGCACCGGCATTACCGGGCGCCGGCGTCTTGATGCCGCTTTTATCTATGTTGTCGATCGGGCGATAGCGCACTTCCACCGGATACAGGCGGCCGGATACTTCGATCACCGGCGCCGGCTTCAACTCGCCATTGACGATGCGCCCGAAATGCCGGGCAAAGCGCTCGGCGTCGATGGTCGCCGAGGTAATAATGACTTTCAGATCCGGACGTTTCGGCAGCAATTGCTTCAGATAGCCGAGCAGAAAATCGATGTTCAGGCTGCGCTCATGCGCTTCGTCGATGATGATGGTGTCGTACTGCCGCAGCATCGGGTCGCCCTGGGTCTCGGCCAGCAGGATGCCGTCGGTCATCAGCTTGATCCACGCGCCCTTGGTCAGCGTGTCGGCAAAGCGCACCTTGAAGCCGACATGCTCGCCCGGCGGCGACCCTAGTTCATGCGCGATCCGCTTGGCGGTGGACGACGCCGCGATCCGGCGCGGCTGGGTGTGGCCGATCAAGCCGTTCAGGCCGCGACCCAGTTCCAGGCAAATCTTCGGTAATTGGGTGGTCTTGCCGGAGCCGGTCTCGCCGCTGACGATGATGACTTGATTCGCCTTCAGCGCGGCGGCGATTTCCTCGCGGCGGCCCGAGACCGGCAATTCTTCCGGATAGGTGATCGGCGGCAACGGGTTGCGCACGGGCGATGACAATGGCGCGGCGGCCGCGGATTGTGGCGGCCGGGGCGATTTTGGCGGTTTTTGCGGGGTGGATTCTGGCTTGGACATGTCGGCACGAATTATACAGACGCAAGCGCAGCATTACACTGCGGCCGGCAGTTACGATTTCACTCTGTGCATATATAATGCGCAACATGGAAAATGCTAACGAATTCGTCGAATGGCTGCGCTCGGTCGCACCGTACATCCATGCCTTCCGCGGCAAGACCTTTGTGGTCGCGTTTCCGGGCGAATTGGTCAAGGCCGGCGGCTTGCCGGTATTGGCGCACGATCTGTCGCTGCTGACCGCGCTGGGCATCCGTATCGTGGTGGTCTACGGCTCCCGTCCCCAGGTCGAGGAACAGCTGGCGCTGCGCAACGTCGATGCGCATTATCACAACGGCCTGCGCATTACCGATAGCGCCGCGCTGGAATGCGCCAAAGAAGCCGCCGGCGAATTGCGCCTGGATATCGAAGCCGCGTTCAGCCAGGGCTTGCCGAATACCCCGATGGCGCACGCCGCGATTCGCGTGATTTCCGGCAATTTCGTCACCGCGCGCCCAATGGGTGTCATCGACGGCGCCGATCTGCAACTGACCGGCGTGGTGCGCAAGATCGCCACCGACGCCATTCATCCTATTCTGCAAGCCGGCGGTCTGGTATTGCTGTCGCCGCTGGGCTTTTCGCCGACCGGCGAAGCCTTCAATCTGGCGATGGAAGATGTGGCCGTGGCGGCCGCCATCGCCTTGCGCGCAGAGAAATTGATTTTCATTACCGAAACGCCGATGCTGCAAGACAGGGGCAACGTCGAGATCCGCGAATTATCGTCGCATCAGGCCGAAGCCGTGCTGTCTGCCAACTTTTTGCCGCCGGACGCCGCTTTTTACCTGCAGCGCGCAACGCAAGCCTGTAACGCCGGCGTATCGCGCTCGCATATCGTGCCGTTCGCCATCGACGGCTCGGTGCTGCTGGAGTTGTTTACGCATGACGGTATCGGCACCATGGTGACCTATGAAAACCTGGAAAGCCTGCGCGAAGCGACGATTGAAGATGTCGGCGGTATTCTGCGGCTGATCGAGCCGCTGGAAGCCGACGGCACGCTGGTCAAACGCGGCCGTGAGCTGATCGAGCGTGAAATCCATAATTTCTCGGTAATCGAGCACGACAGCGTCATTTTCGGCTGCGCGGCGCTGTATCCCTTCCCGCAGGAAAAGATGGCCGAAATGGCGTGCCTGACGGTGAATCCGGAAGTCCAGGCGCAAGGCGATGGCGAACGCTTGCTGATGCATATCGAAAATCGCGCCCGCGCCGCCGGCCTGAACAAATTGTTCGTCCTGACCACCCGCACCTCGCACTGGTTCCTGAGGCGCGGCTTTACTCACGCCGGCGTCGACGATCTGCCGAAAGACCGTCAGCACATGTACAACTGGCAGCGTAAATCACTGGTATTGATCAAGAATCTATAATTTATATTTGAAACCAAGGAATTTTTATGGCACGCACCGTTCATTGCATCAAACTCAATCGCGAAGCCGAAGGGCTGGATTTTCCACCGTACCCGGGCGAACTGGGCAAGCGTTTGTGGGAAAGCGTTTCAAAGGAAGCATGGGCCGCGTGGCTCAAGCATCAGACCATGCTGGTCAATGAAAATCGTTTGAATCTGGCCGATCCGCGCGCGCGTCAGTACCTGGCGAAGCAGATGGAAAATCATTTCTTTGGCGAGGGCGCCGATGCGGCGCAAGGATATACGCCGCCGACCGAGTAATTTCAGTCTGAATGGAGACGATCCTTCTCGGGAAGGATCGTCCGCGGCCAACTAAAACGTCAAAGTCTGCACGCCATCCTTGGTCCCCAGCAGGCAAACATCCGCCCCCTTCGCAGCAAACAAGCCCACCGTCACCACGCCGACAATCTGATTGATCTGCTGTTCCATCGCGATCGGATCGGTAATCTTCAAACCCACCACGTCGATAATCACGCAGCCGTTATCCGTAATGACCGGCTTGCCGTCCTTGAACCGCAAATTAGGCTCGCCGCCCAGCTTGACCAGTTGACGCGCCACCGCCGCGCTGGCCATCGGAATAACTTCGATCGGCAACGGAAACTTGCCCAATACATTGACCAGTTTGGTGCTGTCCGCGATGCAGATGAACTTGGTTGCCACCGAAGCGACGATCTTCTCGCGCGTCAGGGCCGCGCCGCCGCCTTTGATCATGGCCCCGGTGGCGGTGATTTCATCGGCGCCATCGATATACACCGGCAGATCCTGCACCTGATTCAATTCGAAGACTTCAATGCCGTGGCCGCGCAGACGCTGGGCCGTCGCTTCCGAGGAGGCAACCGCGCCCTTGATACGCGGGGCTATCTTGGCTAGTTCATCGATAAAAAAGTTGGCGGTCGAGCCGGTGCCGACGCCGATAAAAGCGCCTTCCACGACGTAATCGATGGCGGCGCGGGCAACGGCTAATTTAAGTTCGTCTTGGGTCATGGCGTGATCTTCAAATACCTGGTTAATCAATCGGAGCGGTCAAAACAGTTTTGATTTTGGGCAAAATCCAGCAGCATGATACCAGCGTGGCCTCACCTAGTTACATTAACAGGTAGTCCTTGGCTGAGAAAATTCAGCCTGCCACACGAACCGTCAATTCGGCCGATTTTTCATCGAAGGTAATACCGGTTGCAAATTTGGCCCTTTTCATTGGGAACCGTGAATGGAAATGCCGGACGTTGCCGGAGCCGGAAATCACGCGGCGCACGAACTGATAATAGGCGTCCATATTGATGACGTGCACCACGATGAAATAATCGTATTCGCCGGAGACGAAATAACATTGCATCACTTCTGCCTCCTTACTCATGCGCAGCTCGAACTCCTGCATATGGGCGTCGGATTGGTTCGTCAGCGAAATCTCCAGGAAGGCCAACATGCCATATCCGAGCGCAAACGGGTCGACCATCGCCACTTCCGCACTGATAATGCCCATTTCCCGCAGCTCGCGCACTCTGCGCAGGCAGGTCGGCTGGGAAATGTGCAATTTCTCCGCCAGATCCCGCGTCGGAATTCGGTTGTCTTTTTGCAATAGATTCAAGAGCTTTCTATCGACTTTATCTAATGTGTAGTGTTTGGCTGGCATAGTCTTTTTAAAATTTGGCGCTATGGAAAAAAATGCTTTGCGAACAGTTTTTTATGTTGTAACGTTCAATCACTCAGATATATCGAATTATAAAAATAATTGTATTCGCGTAATCGACGCTGAAGGAACAGAATATAAATCGGTATGTTTTCGGTATGTTTTGTGTATGCGGCAACTTGGCAGCAACTTTTCATCACTTCCAATTACAGAGGGTATTCATGAAGCTTACGACAAAACGCATTATTCCCCATCTAGTTCCGTTGGTCGGCGCAGTCGCCTTTGCGATCGCCGGTGCTGCGCATGCACAGGAACAAATCGTCAAAATCGGCCATGTCGGCCCAATTACCGGCCCTAACGCCCATCTGGGCAAGGACAATGAAAACGGCGCGCGCATGGCGATTGAAGAACTCAACGCCAAAGGCCTGACCATCGACGGCAAAAAAGTGAAATTCGAACTGGACGCCGAAGATGACGCGTCCGATCCAAAACAGGCGACTTCCGTGGCGACCAAATTGGTAGACGCCAAGGTCGCGGCGGTGATCGGCCATCTGAATTCGGGCACCACCATTCCTGCGTCGAAAATCTACAGCGATGCCGGTATCCCGCAAATTTCCCCGTCGGCAACCAACCCGAAGTACACGCAGCAAGGCTTCAAGACCGCCTTCCGCGTAGTGGCCAACGATGCGCAATTGGGCGCGGTTCTGGGTAAATACGCCGCCGTGACGCTGCAAGGCAAGAATATCGCCGTAATCGACGACCGTACCGCCTACGGCCAGGGCGTTGCCGATGAATTCGCCAAAGGCGCCAAGGCAGCCGGCGCCAAAATCGTCGCGACGCAATACACCACCGACAAGTCGACCGACTTCAATGCCATCCTGACGTCGATCAAGGCCAAGAAACCCGATATCCTCTTCTTCGGCGGCATGGATGCGGTTGGCGGCCCGATGCTGCGTCAAATGAAGCAACTCGGCATCGATAGCAAATTCATGGGTGGCGATGGCGTATGTACCGGTTCGCTGGGCAGCCTGGCAGGTGATGGCTTGCGCGACAACCAAGTGGTCTGCGCAGAAGCCGGCGGCGTGACCGAAGCGGGCAAAAAGGGCATGGACAACTTCCGCGCCTCCTACAAGAAACGCTTCGGCATCGATGTCGTTTATAACGCCGCCTATGCTTACGATGCAACCATGACCGTGGCCGATGCCATGCAAAAAGCCAAATCGGTCGATCCGAAAAAATACCTGCCTGAACTGGCCAAGATCAGCCACCCCGGCGTGACCGGCCTGATCGCCTTCGACGATAAGGGCGACATCAAAAACGGTTCGCTGACTTTGTACACCTATAAGGGTGGCGTGCGTACTGAAATGGCTGTGGTGAAGTAAACACAGACCTAAGAAAAAACTGCAGCCCTAAAAAAACGCGCTTCAGCCAATTCGGCTGAAGCGCGTTTTTTAATACATGCGTTTTATTTCATCGCAAGATAACGCAAGTTTTGTCGCATTTCTTCACTTCGGCGTCGGGCCTGTGCGAATACCGAGTGCCGCCGTTAAACAGGCCTTGCAGCAACGGCAAAGTTTCAGGCGATTCGGTGTAAGCCAAAGCGACCATCAGGTGCTCCAAAGTGCTGGCATGATTAACGCCGTCGCTATCGCTAGCGGCAGCCGCCGTAAGCAAAGGCGCGATGTCGATCAGGTCAAGATCGAGCCCTGACAGGTTTGGGTACACCAGCACATCCGACGCAGCGCTGATCGTATCGCGCGTACGAGAACGCGCATGCGACAGCTCATGCAACTCATCCGCCGCCAAGGTATCGATTTTCATCTTCAGAAAGTGTTCTTCGTCGAAGATAATCAGCGGCTGTACAATGCGCGTGAATTCCATATCGACCGACATCGATCCCGACAAGGCTTCAGCCCGCACATACTCGATGGCCGCTTGGTCCCCATGGACCATGGTTATTTTACGATCGGCTTTCCCCAAACCGAGTACGTCCAGCTTATTACGCCGCAACATCGGCAAGGCGCTCCGCAGATGATCCAGGTTTGCCGTCAGCGCAACGATGAAAGACGCCTTGCGCGCCATCGTCCAATGCGCCGGCATGAATCTGTGCAACACCATCTCGGCCGCCAAGGTATGCGATTTCAATGCACGATCGGCATCCTTGGCCAGTTCCTCGGCACGTTCCAACACCAGATCGAAACGGCGTTGCACGGCGT
>DASYCG010000133.1:0-97746 GCA_036500325.1 Herbaspirillum sp.
GATGTAATCGGTTAAAATACGCGCATTGCGGATATGGCGGAATTGGTAGACGCACTAGATTTAGGTTCTAGCGTCGCAAGGCGTGGGGGTTCGAGTCCCTCTATCCGCACCAGTAAACGGAGCGCTGAGTAAGCGGCGTGAGCGGTTCCAATCACTAGGCTGTGATGCTCACCGTACATAAAGTACGGCTGCGCTTCTCGCCCAGCGCTTGAAATCGCTCACACCACTTTCTCAGCACTCCTAGTATTAAAGCATTCTTTATTGGTGGTTTTGTTTTGCTTGTTTTCGGAAGCCTGTCATTTTTTGACGGGCTTTTTGTTTTTTTATTCACTCATTCTTTCCTTCTTCCTTCATTTTTCTTCTTTATTTTTTACATTGCTATCGACATGCCGCCGTCTACCGTCAGTACGTGGCCGTTGATGTAGCTGGCTGCTGGGGATGCCAGGAATACGGCTGCGCCGGCGATTTCTTTCGGGGCAGCCCAGCGGCCTAGCGGCGTGCGTTGGGCGAAGTGGGCTTGGGCATTGGGGTCGGCCATCATGGCGGCGTTGGAGCTGGTTGCCACGCCGCCGGGGGCGATGGCGTTGGCTGTGATGCCTTTGGGGCCGTATTCGGCAGCGAGGGCGCGCATCATGCCGGTGACGCCTTGCTTGGCGCCGGTGTAGACGGCGTCGCCGCTGCGGGCAATCTGGCCGGCGATCGAGGTGATGAAGATCAGGCGGCCGCTGCCTTGCGGCAGCATCAGGCCGGCCGCTTCGCGCGCCAGGCGATAGGGGGCGATCAGGTTGGTGTCCAGCATGTGTTGTATGTCTTCGTCGCTGAAATCCTGCAGCAGCTTGCGGTCGCGCAGGCCGGCATTGCTGACCAGGATGTCGAGGCGGCCGTGACGGGCGGCGATTTCTGCGTAGGCCGCTTTCAGCGCCGCGCCGTCGTTGAGGTCGAAGGGCAGCGTGCTTGCCGCCCAGCCTTGCTGCTGCAGACGTTGCGCCGCCGCGTCCAGCGCCGCCGGGTCGCGGCCGTTCAGGATCACGTGCGCACCGCTGCCGGCCATCGCTTCGGCAATTTCAAAACCGATATCGCGTGCGGCACCGGTAATGAGCGCGGTCTTGCCTTTCAGCGAAAAATTCAGCAGATACGATAAAGCCATTTTGGCTGTCCTCTGGAGCAATTGCGCTGCGATGCTCGCGCAGGCGCTTGGGTTGTGGGATGATCCGACAATATTGTACGCATCCGGGCGCACTTGCAATGCCGCGTTGAATTGTTGCGGGACGGCAGCTACAATGTGTCCTACAATTTTTGTCTCCTATCGTTTCCAACTTATCGTCACTTATTTTCAACTTCTTTCCACTTATTTCCAATGACTGAACTTATACGTTTGGCCAAGCGCGTTGTTGATCGGATGGCATGTTCGCGCCGCGAAGCAGAGATCTATATCGAAGGCGGCTGGGTACGGGTCGACGGCGAGGTAGTCGAAGAAGCAGGTTATCGGGTAACGCCGGAACAGACGGTGGAATTGTTGCCGCAGGCAACGCTGGTGCCGGCTGCGCCGGTGACCATTCTGTTGCATAAGCCGGCCGGTATCGTGCTCGCCGACGAAGCTGCCGCGCTGCAATTGATCGATAAGGCCGAGCGGATCGAGGACGATCGCTCCGGCATCGCATTTTTAAAACGCCATCTGACCGGGTTGCAGTTGATGACGCCGCTGGAAACCGAAGCCAGCGGCTTGCTGGTGTTTTCCCAGGATTGGCAGATCAAGCGCAAGCTGGTCGAGGACGCCCCCAAGATCGAGCAGGAATATATCGTTGAAGTAGGCGGCGAAATTGTTGCCGGCGGTCTGGCGTTGCTGAATCACGGTTTGCGATGGAACGGAAAGCCTCTGCCGCCAATCAAAGTCAGCAGGCAGAACGAAACCAGGTTGCGCTTTGCAATGAAAACGCCTGATCGTGGATTGATTGCTCACATGTGCGCCAAGGTCGATCTGGAGATCGTTTCCATGCGCAGAATTCGCATCGGCCGCGTGCCGATGGCTAATCTGCCGATCGGGAAGTGGCGTTATTTATTGGGGTATGAACGTTTTTAGCCGGTAGTTTGCAAAGCCGGCGCGAGGGGTATAACGTGCGCTCATCGAACCGGCAGTCGAATTTTTCGCAGACTTATTCATCGAGTTACGCGCCGGCCTTCAGGCAGTTGCGGGTATCGATGCTGATTGTCGCCGTTGCAGTCGTGGCCGGTGGCTGTTCTTTTATCAAAGAGCGCGTCGAGACTGTCAAAGAAGTAATCGACAACAAGCCGGCAACCACTTCCGCCGGCGGTTCGACGGCCAGTACGCTGGAAGCATACAAGCGCGAAGTCGGGCTGCGCATACAAGAGGTCAATTCCACCAAGGTTTATATCGTGCGTCCACAGGCGTTGCTGCATGCGGTGGTTGTGGTGCGCTTTGTGATCGATGCGCAGGGCGGCCTCGTGCGCAGCGAAATCATGCGCAGTCATGATAAAACCGCCGAAGCTATCGCGGTTTCATCGCTGCGCGCCACCGCGCCATTTCCGAAACCGCCGCCTGCATTGCTGACGGCCGGCCGTCTGGAAATGTCGGAAAGCTGGCTGTTCAATAACGATGGAAAATTTCAGGTCCGCAGCGTGGCCTTGCAACAGATGGATCGTTGACGAATTTCCGGCGGATTACACACTAGCCACACGCCGGTTACAGGCTTTTCTGTAATTCCGCCGCAATTTCAAATGAACGCAAACGGGCGGTGTGATCGTAGATCTGCGCCGTGATCATCAGTTCGTCGGCGCCGGTCCCGGCGACGAATTCGCGCAGTCCTTCGGCCACGGTTTCTTTCGATCCGACCATCGCACACGACAGCGACCGGTCCACATGCGCTTTTTCTTCTGCATGCCACAAACCGTCCATGCTGTTGCGCGGCGGCATCAACTGACCGGGCACGCCGCGAATCAAATTCAAAAATTGCTGTTGCAAGGACGTAAACAAGCGATGGCCTTCGTCGTCGCTTTCGGCGGCAAATACACTCACACCCAGCATCACATAAGGTTTTTGCAATTGCGCAGACGGTTTGAAGCGCGCGCGATAGATTTCGATCGCCTGCATCATCATGGCCGGCGCAAAGTGCGATGCAAACGCGAATGGCAAACCGAGCTCTGCGGCCAACTGCGCGCCGAACAGGCTGGAGCCGAGCAGCCACAGCGGAATATCCAAGCCTGCGCCAGGCACGGCCTGCACCGCCTGATTTGGCGTTGCCGGCGCAAAATAGGCCTGCAGTTCCTGTACGTCCTGCGGAAAATTATCGGCAGTTTCAGTCAGATTGCGGCGCAATGCGCGCGCGGTGCGCTGGTCGCTGCCGGGCGCGCGGCCCAGGCCCAGATCGATGCGGCCGGGGTAAAGCGATTCCAGTGTGCCGAATTGCTCGGCGATCACCAAAGGCGAATGGTTCGGCAGCATCACGCCGCCGGCGCCCACGCGGATGGTTTTGGTATTGGCGGCAATATGGGCAATCACGATCGAGGTCGCGGCGCTGGCGATGCCGCGCATATTGTGATGTTCGGCGACCCAATAACGGTTGTAGCCCCAGCGTTCCGCGTGCTGCGCCAGATCGCGGGTATTGGCAAAGGCATCGGCTGCAGTGTCGCCCTGTTTGATAGGCGACAGGTCGAGTACGGAAAAGGGAATCATTTTTGGTAGCCTTAAATGGCCGCGGCATGCTGAGCGGGGAGTAAATGAAAGATAAGCGGAAAGATTAACGAAAGATTGGGTTAGCGCAGTGTTTTACAAGACGCCAGGTCTAAGTATTCCGGGTATTCGCCATATTTCCGGTCTCAAGCTGAAGGCGCTTAATGTTTGCCGACCCGCACCACAAGCTTGCCGAAATTGGCGCCTTGCAACAAGCCGATGAAGGCTTCCGGCGCAGCTTCCAACCCAGCCACGACGTGTTCGCGGTATTTGATTTGACCATTCGCCAGCCACGCGCTCATGTCCCGCTTGAAAGCCTCGAAATGCGTGGCGTAGTAATCGAAAATAATGAAGCCGCGAATCAGTACGCGGCGCGATAAGGCGATGCGCAGAAACTGCGGCAGGCGATCGCTGCTGACGGAATGGTTGCTGGCGGAACGGTTGCTGCTGAGTTGCGACATCAGGCCGCATAACGGTACTCGGGCATCCCGATTGAGCAACGGCAGCACTGCATCGAGCACCGCGCCGCCGACGTTTTCAAAGTAGACGTCGATGCCGTCTTTGCAGGCGCTTGCCAATTGCTGCGCGAAGTCTTTGGCGCGATGGTCGACGCAGGCGTCGAAACCGAGTTGTTCGACCGCATAGCGGCATTTTTCGGGGCCGCCCGCGATACCGACGATTTTGCAGCCTTTCAGTTTGGCGATCTGGCCGACCACCGATCCGACGGCGCCGGTAGCGGCTGCCACGACCACGGTTTCACCGGCTTGCGGCTTGCCGATTTCCAGCAGTCCCGCATAAGCGGTAAAGCCCGGCATGCCCATCACGCCCAAGGCATGCGAAGGCTGCTCCATATCGTGGGGTAATTTCGTTAAATCCTTGCCGTTCGATAAGGCGAAATCCTGCCAGCCCGTGACACCGAGCACCCAGTCGCCGGCCAGATAATCGGCATGCGATGAACGGACCACGCGTGAAACCGCGCCGCCGATCATGACGTGATCCAGTTCCACCGGCGGCGCGTAGGACGGCGCATCGCTCATGCGGCCGCGCATGTATGGGTCCAGCGATAAGTACACTGTACGCAGCAGCAGTTCGCCGTCGCCCGGGGTCGGCACGCCGACGTGGTCCAGGCGGAAATTATCGGGAACAGGCAAGCCGCGTGGGCGCGAGGCCAGCACGATGCGGCGATTGACGTTGTCGGATTGCGTGCAGACTGGCGACATATCGATTCCTTGCTGTTTTGCAGGAGAACATAATAGGCCAATTCAGCAAGTAATGTCGTTCAGTTACGGCGCCGTCGGGCGGGCTGTGGCGGTATGCTGTGCGCAGTGAGGTAAAGGAGAGATGGCCGCAGGCCATCGGAGGGCACGAACGGAGTACAACACACCGCCACAGCCCGCCCGACGGCGGAGCGCTAAATTTTGCCGCGTGCGTCCGCCGCGCCGGTACCGGTATCGGCGCCGTCACCTTCGCCATCGCTGCCGTCGGCAACAGGAGCCACATCTTTCGGTGCGATCATGAAATCGAATGGCCGCCTCAAAAAACGCAGCAGCAATAGCTTCGCCAGCTGCGCGCCATGCCGAAAGCGCACCTGGCGCGAACGCAAGGCCACAATCAACGCCAGCGAAAAACTGACCCACAAGTTGACGGTGCCGATCGCCAACACGCCGATAGCCGATACCGCGATGACATTCCAGCCGAGCTGATTATTCAGGCCGACCATGGCAATCGCAAAATTGGCGGCGGAAAACGTGATGTGGCGAATATCGATCGGCAGGCCGAATAAAAAGCCGAGCGTACCCAGGCAGCCCAGCAAAATGCCGAAATAGAAATTTCCCATCAGGCCGCCCAGGCTGGTTTCGAGATACTCGCCCAGACGCGCCACGCGCTCTGTTCCCAGCCAGCGGTTCAGCCAGCGCAGGCGCGCAATGCGCCGGCCCATGCGGGTGTACAGCGCCTTATTGTCGTAATAGCCGGAAATCAGGCCTGCCAAAAACAGGCAGACCCCGGCAATCGCGGCGTAAAACAGCGCCAGCGTGGTGAACGGATCGATATCTTGCAACAGATGGCGTGCTTTATCCGGCGTGACCAAGGCATGTCCGAACAATTGGCCGTAGGCGAGCGCAATCAGATAGGCCATCGGAAACGCCACCAGCAAATTGCCGGCCACCGCGACGAATTGGGTGCGGATCACTTTGACCAGCAGCTCGGCCAGGCTATCCAGATCGATATTGCGGCCGTCGCGGCTGTGCACGTCCGCGGCGATACGCGACGCCGTCATCGCGGGCTGCTTGGTGGCGACGGTGAAATGCAAGATTTGGATCAGCATGAAGCCCAGCGCGTAGTTCATGCTGAATAAAAACGCTTCGACCAATGGCGCCGCATGCAGATAGGAGGCTAATATCTTGAGCACTGCCATGAAACCGATGATCAGTCCGGCGCCGGACGCCGAGCGCAGCATGGCGCGATATTGCCCTCGGTCTTCGGCGATATAGTGCTCGCCGGTGCGGCTGGCGTTTTCGGTGATATTGCGCGCCAACAGATTGATGTTGCTGGCGAATAGCTCGTTGACGGCGTATTTGCGGTTGTGCGCCTCGATCAGTTCCCGCCCTAGCGCGAGCGCGGCTTGCTGCCTGGCGCCGGCAGCATGCTCATCGTCATTGGCATCGCCCCGGTCCACCAATGCCAGTAAAGCACGCATGCGCTCGATATTTTGCGTCAATCGAACCAGACGGTAAGTCAACGCCACACTGGTGCCCAGACGCAAGGTCAACTTGCGGATTTTGGTGACGATGGCATCGCATTGATCCAGCATGACCAGCACGTGGTCCGGGCTGTCATTGCCGGATTTCGGCTCGCTTTGGCCATCCTGCATGTAAGCGTCCAGATAGCGATGCAATTCCACGTTTTGCATCAGGAACGGCGATTCGAAGGCCTTGACGTCGGTATAGATGCGGATCAGTTCCGGTTCGGTGCCGATCGCGCTGATGCGGTACGACAGCACCTGAATGGCCTGCAGCAACTGGGTGACGGTCTGGCCGATTGCGCCGGCATCCGATGGGGCGGCGCGCTGGAGAAGATCGATCAGCGTCAGCCAATGTTCGGCCGGCACGTCGTTGATCCAGACATAATCGTGCGGCCGCGGTAAAACGCGATCCATGCAATCCGCCAGATAGCGTTCGTCCAGTGCCGGCGGCAGCATCCGGTAGGACAGGCGGCGAAATAATTCGGAAAAAAATCCGCTGTCGCTCAAAGTGCCGACATCGGTGTATAAACTGGTTTGACGGCGTGTCGCCAATACTTGCAACAGATAATGGCGCAAGGCCTGTGCGTAGAGCGCTTGGTCTTGCAGCAACGCAATCAGGGCTTGCAGACGGCCGCTTGCGTTCTCGGACGGGGTATGGCGGGGCGGACGGATGGCGTTGATCAGCGCGACCAATGGGTCGATGCTGTCGGTGTCCGGATTGGCGGCGATTTGATCTAGGATTGCTTGCATGGCCGTAGTTTAAGGCCCGCGTCCGAGGCGATGGAAGGTTTTTGCAGCATTGTTTGTTAAAGAAAATTGAATTGTTGCCGTAAAAGAATATGATGTGGCATATTGCTGCACGCCGACCGTTCTAAAACCAATCCAGGAGTCGTTATGGAAGTAACCCAAATTGCCGCGATGGCCACCAGCATGACCCAGACCAAGAATGCCGACGACTTGAATATTGCGGTGGCGAAGAAAGCCATCGATGCCCAGAACGCATTGGCTGCCGGCCTGATTGCCGCGATTCCACCGGCGCCGGTCACCTCCAGCATGGGCCATACCGTCAATACCCAGGCCTGAGAACGCAAGAGAAACCGATCCATCGATGAAAGCGCCGTTGCCGCTGCGCGACGGCGTGGCGCCCAGCTACTTGTGGCTGCCGCAAGGCGATTGGCCGGATATGCTGGCGTTCCTGCTTGCGCAGTTCCCCGATGTCAGCCGCGCCACTTGGCTGAGCCGTATGCAACGCGGCGAAGTATTGACGCAATCCGGCAAGGCAATTACGCCCGCCAGCCCGTATCGGCATGGCGATTGCATTTTCTATTACCGTGAACTCGATGACGAAGTCCCGGTGCCGTTCGAAGAAATCATCGTATATCGGGATGCCCATATCCTGGTCGCCGACAAACCGCATTTCCTGGCGGTCACCCCCGGCGGTAAATTCCTGCATGAAACCCTGTTGGTGCGACTGAAGAAAAAGACCGGCCTGGCCGACCTGACGCCGGTGCACCGCATCGACCGCGAAACTGCAGGCCTGGTGCTGTTTTCTCACAATCCGGCTAGCCGTTCGGCTTTTCATGAACTGTTTCATCAGCGCGCCATCCATAAAACCTACGAAGCCTTGACCGATGGCCCCGGCGCTGTCGATTTGCCGCCGGTTTATCGCAGCCGGATGGAAGCTGGGCGGGAATTCTTTCGAATGCAAGAAGTCGACGGCGAACCGAATGCCGAAACGCATATTGAATTGCTCGAACAGCGCGGTGCGCAAGCGTTGTACCGCTTGCATCCGATCACCGGCCGCAAGCATCAACTGCGCGTGCAATTGGCCGCCTTGGGGCGCCCGATCGTGAACGACCGCTTTTATCCCGAGGCCGTGCCGGAAGGCACTCCGGACGATTACGCCCATCCACTGAAACTGCTGGCTCGCGCCATTGCTTATGTCGATCCGCTCGATGGCAGCCCGCGCAGTTTCGAAAGCACTCGCTCCCTTTAGATCCAAAGTTTCCTTTAAAAAACCTTTGTAATTTATCAAAAAATCTCATAATCTAAGACTAATTGATATTTTCTGGATGAATATTAAGACTTTTTCCGCAAAGCAATTCTTGCGAGTAGAAAATTGCTTTATAGATAATACAAATTAGGTGAAAAGAGCGGTCGCAATGAGCGAATCGCCGCGCCTGCAAAATAAAACACTATTGGAGGAGAACCAGTATGCGCGTCAGTTTTTCCAGCGGTTCGTCGTCGGGCCTGAGCCGGATTCGGCGGTTTGTTTTGTCTGGCCGGTTTGCAGCCATATGTGCGCTTGCTTTTTCAGTGTCCTTGTCTGTCAGCGTCAGTGCTGTTGCCGAGCCGACGCTGGTCCGGGTCGGCACGACCAACGTCATCAGCGACATCGGTTTTTTCATTGCGGACAAAAAGGGTTACTTCCGCGATGAAGGCCTTGCAGTCACTTTCACGCCGTTCAATTCGGCCGCCAAAATGATCGCGCCGCTGGGCGTCGGCCAGCTCGATGTGGGCGGCGGCACGGTAGCAGCCGGTTTATATAACGCAGTCGGACGCGGCATCAACGTCAAGGTGGTAGCCGATAAAGGTTCGATCCAGCCGGGCTACGGATTTTCTGCCTTGATGGTGCGCAAAGACCTGGTCGACAGCGGCCGTTATAAAAGCTACAAGGATCTCAAGGGAATGACCATTGCGATCGGCGCCTCGGGCACCGGCACCGCATCGGCGCTCAACGAAGCGATGAAAAAAGGCGGGCTGCAATATAGCGACGCCAATATCATCGAGCTCGGTTTCCCGCAACACATGCTGGCGTTCACCAACAAGGCGATCGACGCCAGCATCACCAACGAACCTACCGTCAGCAAATCGGTCAAGAATGGCGTGGCGGTGCGCATTGCCGGCAACGACGTGATTTATCCGGGGCAGCAGACTGCCGTGGTTTTATATTCCGGCGAATTCATCAAGAACCAGCCGGAAATCGGCAAGAAATTCATGCGCGCTTACCTGCGTGGCGTGCGCGACTATAACGATGGCCTGAAAGACGGCAAAATAGCCGGCAAAAACGCCGAAGAAGTATTGGCGATCCTGACTGAATACACTGAGATCAAGGATAAAAAGCTGTATCGCACCATTGTGCCGAACGCGTCCAATCCGGATGGCCGGGTCAATGTCGATAGCTTGAAGAAAGATTTCGATTTCTTTAAAGCGCAAAAGTTGATATCGGGCACCGCAACCGTGGATCAGGTGGTCGACAATTCCTTCGTCGATGCCGTCGTGCATGAACTGGGTCCGTATCATTCGCCCAATTTAAGCAGCAAAAATTAAGTCGTCAAGTCTTGAGCAGCAAGCATTGAATGTCGCAATTGAATTTCGTAATTGAATCGCAATTGAATATCGCAATTGAATATCGCAATTGAATATCGCAATTTTTCAGGAGAGCAGTAATGGCAACGCACGATCAAAATAAAACATTGACCGAGACCGGTCCCAATACACCGATGGGTAATCTGTTCCGGCGTTATTGGATTCCGGCATTGCTGTCGGAAGAAATCCCGACGCCGGATTGCCCGCCTGTGCGCGTCAAATTGTTGTCGGAAGAGTTGATTGCATTCCGCGATACCTCGGGCAAGCTCGGCCTGATGAGCGAATATTGCGCGCATCGCCGCGTGTCGCTGTGGTTCGGCCGCAATGAAGAAAACGGTTTGCGTTGCCCTTACCATGGCTGGAAATACGATGTGACCGGCCAATGCGTCGACATTCCGTCGGAAGCCGAAGATAGCAAATTCTGCAGCAAGGTCAAGCTGCCGGTGGCGTATCCGTGCGTCGAGCGCGGCGGCGTGATCTGGACTTACATGGGGCCGGCGGAACACACGCCGCCCTTGCCTGAATTCGAATGGGCCATGGTGCCGGATTCGCACCGCTACGTCAGCAAGCGCCTGCAGGAATGCAATTACATGCAGGCCATGGAAGGCGGCATCGACGGCAGCCACGTATCTTCATTGCATAGCGGCGAGCTGCATTCCGATCCGCTGCACAAGGGCACCGAAGGCGCCAAATATCAGGCCGACCTGCGCCCGAAATTCGAAGTCGCCGGCTCGCCCGGCGGCATGTTGATCGGCGCCAAGCGCCAGGCCGACGAAGGCAACAGCTATTGGCGCGTCACGCAATGGATCATGCCTTGGTACACCATGATCCCGCCCTACGGCGACCATGGCGTGCATGGCCATGCATGGGTGCCGATCGACGATGAAAACTGCTTCGCCTGGAGCATGACGCACCATCCGACCCGGCCCCTGAACGAAACCGAACTGCATGCAATGCAAAACGGGCAGGGCATGTATGCCGAGCTGATTCCCGGCACCTACAAGACCGTGGCCAACAAGAGCAACGATTACCTGATGGACCGCGAAGGCCAGAAGAACGGGCGCTACTACAGCGGCGTCAAGGGCATCGGCATGCAGGACGCGTCGCTGCAGGAAAGCATGGGGCCTATCGTCGATCGTTCGCAAGAATTGCTGGTGGCCACCGATGTGGCAATCGTGCAGGCACGCCGGCGCTTGCTGGCCGCCGCCGAAGGCTTGCCGAAAGGTGCGGTGCCGCCGGGTGTCGATCCGACCACGCATCACGTGCGTTCCGCGTCGTTCAAAGTGCCGTCCGACGTACCGCTGGCGCAAGTCGAAGATCGTTTCAAGACGAAATTGGGCGAAGCGCACACATCAATTTGATCGAGCCAAGTCATGATCCGCGCAATCGAGATGGCGTAACTACTAAGAGGTAAATGCATGCAGGGTAAAGTAAGAGCGTCGGTGGCGTTGACCGAGCGGCGCACGGAAGTGCGTGAGTTCGATGCACCGGCCATTCCCGCCGACGGCGGTCTGCTGAAGGTGGAAAAGACCGGCGTATGCGGTAGCGACTGGCCGTATTTTCTGAACTATCCGAAAAGCAAGGGGCCGATGATCCTGGGTCACGAAACCGTGGGTTTCGTGACCGAAATCGGCGCCAACGCAAGCGCGCGCTGGGGTGTGAAAGAAGGCGATCGGGTGGCACTGGAAGAGTATCTGCCATGCGGCCATTGCCACTATTGCCGCACCGGTGAATTCCGCCTGTGCGACGCTACCGATACCGTGGTCGGCACCGGTATCCGCTACGGTTCGACGTCGATCAACGTGGCGCCCTCGCTGTGGGGCGGCTACAGCCAATACCAATATCTGCATCCGAATGCGGTGTTCCATAAAGTGCCGGCGCATGTGCCGGCTGTGCAGGCCACGCTGGCGCTGCCGCTGGGCAATGGCGTCGAATGGGCCTGCCTGTCGGGCGGTGTGCAACTCGGTGAAGTAGTCGTGATTCAAGGGCCGGGGCAGCAAGGCCTGGCTTGCGTAATCGCGGCGAAGGAAGCCGGCGCCGGCATGATCATCGTAACCGGCCTGACCGCCGATAGCGCGCGGCTGGCGCTGGCCAGGGAATTCGGTGCGCATCACACCATCGATGTCGAACAATTCGATCTGCTGGAAACCGTGGCCGAACTGACCAACGGGCATATGGCGGATCTCGTCATCGATTGCGCTTCGGGCGGCCCGGCAGCCGTGGTGACGGCGATTCAGACTGCGCGCAAAGGCGGCCGGATATTGCTGTGCGGGCGCAAAGGCAAACCGATTCCCGAGTTCGACAGCGATTATCTATTCCGCAAGAATCTTACGGTCAAAGGCATGCGCGGACACAGTTATCAGGCGGTGGAAATGGCGATGCAATTGATTGCGTCCGGCCGCTATCCGCTGGAAAAAATGTGCACCCATATGTTCGGCCTGGACAATGTACTAGGTGCGCTGACCACGGTCGGCGGTGAAGGCGAACCCAACGCAATCCACTGCTGCGTCGATCCCTGGCAATGAAAAATGGGGTAACGGGGGTGATCTCGACAATCCCGATTACCCTGCTGACAGGTTTCCTGGGCAGCGGAAAAACCACGCTGCTGCGCCGGATGCTTACGCTGCCCAGCTGGAACGACACCTTGGTGCTGGTCAATGAGCTGGGCGCAGTAGGGCTCGATCACCATCTGCTGGGCAGCGCCAGAGACGCCGTCATGCTGATGGAAAACGGCTGCATCTGTTGCAGCGTGCGCGACGATCTGGTGGGTGTTCTGGAAGATTTATTCTGGAAGCGGCTGCAGCGCCAGATGCCGCGCTTTTCACGCGTGGTCATCGAAACCACCGGCCTGGCCGATCCCGGCCCTATCGTCAAAACCTTGTTCTCGCACGCGCTGGTGGCCGAACGTTATGCGTTGGACAGCGTGCTGTGCACGGTGGACGCGATGGCCGGCGAAGCGCAATTCGCCAAGCATCCCGAATCGCTGGCGCAAGTTGCGGCGGCCGATGCGCTGCTGCTCACTAAAACCGATTGTGTCGACGAAGCGGCCGCCGAAGCGCTGGAAGCTGCTCTGCGCGACCTCAATCCGCTGGCCTCATTGCAACGGAGTGTGCAAGGGCAATTGTCGCCGGATTTTCTGAGCGGGCTCGGCGCCCGCGACAAGAAATATGCGCCGGCAATACAGGCTGCCGCTCCCGCGATTGCAACAACAATGACAACCACGCCGGCCATGCGCTACCTGCACCACGGCAGAGTGCAGACGACAACGCTGCGTTTCACGCTGCAATGGCAATGGGAGGCGTTTGAACAGGCGCTGCGTACCACGCTGGAACGCCATGGCGAGCACATCTTGCGCATCAAGGGCTGGCTGGCGCTGGCCGGCGGCGATGCATCCGGCCCGACCGTGGTCCAGGCGGTGCGGCAGACATTATTTCCTGTGGAGCAACTGGCGGCGTGGCCAGATGAGAAGCGCGACAGCTTCATTGTTTGCATCACCAGCGGCTTGCCGGCGCACGCTATCGAAGCCGAATTCCGATCTCACCTGGCGGGCGGCAGCGGCGAGTGAACTTCGTTGGCCTGATGGCTGATAGCGTAGGTAATTTCATTGGCGCACATCGAAACGCGTTGCGCGATCCGGCAGACATCGGCTGCTTCCATCCCGATGCGGCTCATGGTCAGGCTCAAGCTGCCGACAATATGCCCGCCGGAATCGAAAATGGGCGCTGCAATCCCGGTGGCGCCGGGCGTCACCTGGCCCTCGACCGATTCCCATCCGCGTTGACGGATTTTACGCAGCACCGCTTTGACTTCCGCCATCGTTTCACCCAATTGCGCTGCTTTGAATTGTTCGGCTTGTTCATCGAATAATTTCGTAATCGTCCGCGGTGTCATGTAGGCCAGGATCACGCGCGAGGCCGCGCCTCGCAGCAAAGGGCGGGAACGGCCGCGCTCGTAATTGCTGCGCATCGCGTCGGGATGCGATTCCTGGTGCACGCAGAGCACGCTATTGCGGTACAGGCGACATAACAAGGCCACCGCCGGCGTGGTCTGCACCAGCTCGGCCATGATCGGCCGGCTGACGACCACCAGCAGATCCTGGGTGCGCATTTTGTAATCGAGTTCTGCGATGCGGGGGCCCAGCGTATAACCGGTATTGGGCAGCGAAGCGATCAGGCCGGCACTGGTCAGTGCCTTGAGATAGCGGTACAGCGTCGAACGGGGCGCGTCGAGCTTGGCATAGATTTCATCGAAGGAAAGGCCGGTGGTGGCATCTTCCAGGATATCCAGTACTTGAAGGATTTTTTCGAAACTGCCGAATCCCATATAAATGTGCGCCTTTCAGTTAGCGACAATTTCGCAGAAAATTCTGCCAAGGATACTGTAAAAGCCGGATTTGCACCATCGCAGGCGGGAATGGCAGGGGCAGCATTTATTGTCTAAATGATTAGCGTATTTTCACTTTGGTTTGTCCCACAACTGCAGCAACTGCGCCGCCACGGCGACCGCAATGCCGGCCGGCTCCTTGCTCTCGATGCCGCCGATGCCGATTGGGCAGGTCATGCCGGCCAGTTGCTGTTCGGTCAAACCGCGCTGCGCCAGCCTTTTCCGGAACAGCCGGCGTTTGGTTTCGGAGCCGATCAGCCCGAACCAGGCCGCATCGCCGCGCCGCAGAATGCGTTCGCTGAGTTGCTGATCGATCGCGTGGCTGTGGGTCATGACGATGAAATAACTGCCGGCGGCGGCATTCCTGACGGCGGTTTCCGGATCATCGGTTATTTCAATGGTCGCATTTCCAGGCACTGCGGCCGGAAATAAATCGTCGCGTTCATCGATCCAAAGCAAGCGGCACGGCAGAGAACCGAGCAGGGCAGCCAAGGCCCGGCCGACGTGGCCGGCACCGAAGAGCAATATCTGCGGCCACAAATCGCGCTCTTGTTCCCATGCTTGCACCAGTTCGGCAATCATGGCCTGTGCATGTGCGCCCGGATCGATTTTTTCAAACAGTAATTGCACCGTGCCGCCGCAGCATTGACCCAGCGCAGGGCCTAATGGAAAGCGATGCAATTGCGGTGTGGTTGGTTTGGGTTTGCCGGCGGCGCTCGCATTCGCATCCTGTAATATCGCCTGGGCCAATTCGATCGCACGCCACTCCAGATGACCACCGCCGATGGTGTCGTAGCGCCGGGCTGCTTGTGTCACCAGCATGCGGGTACCGGCGGCACGCGGCGTCGAGCCTTGCGCATCGGTTACGGTGATGAGTATCGACGACGTGTTGCCGCTATTGGTGCCGCCGGCGCCATATAGTTGCTGTAAAGCTTGTAGCCATTCGGGCATGATGCGGCTCAGATCGCCGTAGTGGCGGCGCTGGCGGCGTTGCCGGCATTGACGGCGCACATTGCATGGATTGCATCGATTGCATCCAGAATAGCTTCGGGTGTGGCCGGTGCGCGCAATGGCGGATCAATGCGGCCGTCGCCGGCTGCCGCGATCGCATCGCGAATCGCAAAAAATACCGAGAACGGCAGCAGCAGCGGCGGCTCGCCGGCGGCTTTCGAACGATAGATGCTGTCGGCGGCGTTGCTATTGTCGAACAGCGCCACGCGGAAGTCGGCAGGGCAATCGGATATAGCAGGAATTTTATAAGTGGAGGGCGCATGCGTGGTCAGTTTGCCGTCCTTGTCCCAGCACAATTCTTCCGTCGTCAGCCACCCCATGCCCTGAATGAAGCCGCCCTCGACCTGGCCGATATCGATCGCCGGATTGAGCGAGCGGCCGGCATCGTACAGCAGATCGGCGCGCGCACATTTCCATTCGCCGGTCAGCGTATCGACGATAACTTCCGAGACCGCCGCGCCGTAAGAAAAATAATAGAAAGGCTTGCCGGTCATGCTGACGCTATCCCAATGCAGGCCGGGCGTGGCGTAGTAGCCGTCGGACCAGAGCTGCACCCGCGCCAGATAGGCCCGCGTCACCAGATCGGCGAAGGACAAGGCGGGTAAATCGACGGAGGGCGCGCAGACGCGGGCGTCGGCGAACCGGATATCGGCCGCAGAGACGCCGCCGAAATAGCCGGCCGCGACGTCCGCCAGCCGGGCCCGAATCTGCAGCGCCGCATCTTGCGCCGCCTTGCCGTTCAGATCGGCGCCGGTAGACGCTGCGGTGGCGGACGTATTGGCGACTTTGCTGGTATCGGTAGCGGTGCAGCGCACCAGTTTCAACGGGATACCGAGCGCTTCCGCCACCACCTGCGCCACTTTGGTATTGACGCCCTGGCCCATTTCGGTCGCGCCGTGATTGACCAGGACCGAGCCGTCCGCATACACATGCACCAATGCGCCGGCCTGGTTGAGGTGCTGCAGATTAAACGAAATACCGAATTTCACCGGTGTTAATGCGAGTCCTTTCTTGAGGATGGGGCTGATGGCGTTAAACCGTGCGATGGCGTCGCGCCGCGCACGATAATCGCTGCTGATTTCAAGCGCATCGACCAGCGGCCCGATCACATTGTCTTCCACTTTTTGTCCGTACGGCGTGGTATTGCGGCTGCCTTCGCCTTCCGCATTGCTGTCGCCGTAAAAATTCAGGCGCCGTACATCGAGCGCATCGCGGCCGAGCCTGCGGGCGATTTCGTCGATGGCATATTCGATCGCAATCGCACCTTGCGGGCCGCCGAAACCGCGAAACGCCGTATTCGATTGTGTATTGGTTTTGCCGCTGAAGGCGCGGATATCGACATCCGATAAATAATAAGCGTTATCGAAATGGCAGACCGCCCGCGTGGCGACCGGGCCCGACAGATCGGCGGAATAGCCTGCATTCGACACCATTTCGACTTGCGCGCCCAGTATGCGGCCGTCGTCATCGAAGCCGATACGATAAGCGTAATAAAAACCATGCCGTTTGCCGGTGACCATCATGTCGTCGTCGCGATCGGCGCGCAGCTTGACCGGACGTTGCAAATGCCTGGCGGCGATGGCGGCAGCGCAGGCCCAGATCGCGGATTGCGATTCCTTGCCGCCGAAGCCGCCGCCCATGCGACGGCATTCGACCAGCACGTGATGCGAAGCCAGGCCCAGCGCAGTGGCGATCAGATGCTGCATTTCGCTTGGATGCTGGGTCGAGCAATACACGTGCATGCCGTGGTTTTCGGTAGGAATGGCGTAGGAAATCTGGCCCTCCAGATAGAACTGCTCCTGGCCGCCGACATGCAGCGTGCCGCTCACCGTATGCGGCGCCGCGGCCAACGCCTCGGCAGGGCTGCCGCGCACCAAGTGCATCGGCGGCAATACATACGATTCGGCGGCGCGGGCGGCTTGCGGCGTGAATATTGCGGGCAAGGTTTCATAATCGACTTGCGCCAGGCGCGCGGCACGTCGTGCCGCATCGTGACTATCGGCCACCACCACGAACAGCGGCTGGCCGATGTATTGCACCAGCTTGTCGGCAAAAATCGGATCGTCGTGCAGGATCGGACCGCAATCGTTGACGCCGGGAACATCCTGCGCACCGAACACCGCGACCACACCGGGCGCGGCGCGCACGGCAGCCAGATCGATGGAGCGGATGCGCGCATGCGCCTGTTGCGACATGCCGAGCGCCGCGTGCAAGGTCTGCGCCAGTTCCGGGATATCGTCGGTGTACACCGCTTCGCCTGTCACGTGCAGCACGGCCGATTCGTGCGGATGGGATTTCCCGACTTCTGCCCAGGCCGGCGCCGTCGTGGTAGCGGTGGCGGGTATGAACGCTTCGTTTTGACGATTCATTTTTGCACCTCCTGCTTGTAGCTGCGGTAGCTGCGGTCGCTGAAATCGTTGAGGCCGCTGACCGATACCGGCGGCAGGCCGAATACCCGTAAAGCCTCGACCGGCAAGGGATCGGTCGGGCGCGTTTCGAGCCAGTAGCGATACAGCAGATTTTGCGCCGTACGAATCCGATAGGCGGACGATGCGCGCATATCCGACAAGGGGGCGTAATCCTGCGCCAACGCCGCCATTGCCGATCTGGCGGCGGCTTCATCCCAGATCTTGCCGATCAGTGCAGCTTCGGTCGCCGCGGCACGTTGCGGCGTGGCCGCCATGCCGCCGAAGGCGATGCGTGCCGCGGCCACTTTGCCGTCGTCCAGCGTTACTGCGAACGCGGCGCAGACGGCGGAAATATCCTGATCGAAGCGCTTCGAAAGCTTATAGGTCCGTAAAATCGGTTCGGGATAATTGCGCGGCGACGGCACCGGAATATGCACGGCCAGAACCACCTCGTCTTCGCGCAAATCCTGTTTCTGATAAGCCAGATAAAAATCTTCGAGCGGCAGGATACGCGTGCTGCCGTTGGCGTCACTATTATTGCAGCCGAGTACTAACTGAGCGCCGACGGCAATCAGCCATGGCATCGAATCGCCGATCGGCGAACCGTTGGCAAGGTTGCCGACCAGCGTACCGGCATTGCGCACCGGCAACGAAGCAAAACGTTGCCATAACTCATCGAGCGCAGGGTAATGCCGGCAAATGGCGGCATAGGCCTGCTCCAGCGAAACGGCGGCGCCGATCTCAAGTTGATCCTGGTCCTGATTTTGGCCTTGCTGCAAGGAGATAGTTTTCAATGCATCGACCTGGCCGAGATAAATAATATCTCCCAGATCGCGCATTTGCTTGGTCACCCATAAGCCGACATCCGTGGAGCCGGACAAGATACGCGCGCGCGGATAAGCGGCGCGCAGCGTCAATAATTCCTGCAGTGTCCGTGGTGCATGAAAAGACCGGCCGTCGACGGTAGTGCTCAGCGCGACGTCGCGTTGCACGGCGCGTAAATGGCGGGCCAGCGCTGCGCGATCGAAGCTTGCGTGCGGTAAATCGCCCATCAGCCGTGCCGCATCGACGATCGGCCGGTAACCGGTGCAGCGGCATAAATTGCCGGATAAGGCATCGATGATCTGGCGATCGGTAGGCGGGTTGGCTGCTTGCCGGCGATCCAGGTAAAGCCCCCACAGCGACATCGCAAAGCCGGGCGTACAGAACCCGCATTGCGACGCATGGCACGTCACCAGCGCCTGCTGCACCGGATGCAGCGTGCCGTCGCTCAGTTTCAGATCTTCGATGGTAAATAAAGCTTTGCCGTCCAGCGTAGGCAGCAACCGGATACAGGCATTGACGCTACGCAGATCGACCTGGTCGTCATGGCCATTGTCATGACTAGTTCGCAACTCCCCGATCACAACGGTGCAAGCGCCGCAATCGCCCTCCGCGCAACCTTCCTTGGCGCCGGTGCAATGCAAATCTTCGCGCAGATATTGCAGCACGGTGCGCGTCAACGGCTGGCCGTCGACCTCATGGACTTTTCCCCGGTAATAAAAACGAATGGGTTCCGACATGACGAGGCCGTTTAAAAAATGGGACGGTTAAAGCATACGCCGATCGCGGCTTCTTTGAACCATCCCAAATGAAGCTAAATTAAATTAGCCCGGAACCTTGCCTTGCACGCCTTCAACATAAAATTTAACGGCGTGTAGGAATGCATCGTCGGCGACGGCATCTTTAGCGACCTGTTCCTTGCCGGTATTGTCCTTGATCGGACCTTTCCAGATCGGTGCGCTGCCGTCGATGATGGCTTTCTTGCGCTCTGCCACCAGGGTTTTAACCTCATCCGGCACATTCGGATTGAACGCTTTCAGATCGATCGCGTTATCCTTCAGGCCGAGCCAGGTAGTCCCGGTTTTCCAACTGCCGTCGAGTACCTGGCCGACGCGTTGACTGTAATAATCGCCCCAGTTGATCACCGATGCCGCGGCGTGCGCTTTCGGACCGTAGCTGGTCATGTCGCTATCCCAGCCGAAAGCGTAGATCCCTTTTTCCTGCGCGGTCTGCACCACGGCGGCGGAATCAGTATTTTGCATCAGCACGTCGACGTTCTGGCCGATCAATGAGGTGGCGGCTTCGCGCTCCTTGCCCGGATCGAACCATGCATTGGTCCAGACCACATGCGTGGTCGCTTTCGGATTGGTCGATCGCGCGCCCATTGTGAAGGCATCGATATTGCGCACTACTTCAGGAATCGGTACCGAGGCGACCACGCCCAATTCATTGGATTTGGTCAATTTGCCTGCAGCCACGCCGGCCAGATAAGCGCCTTCGTACGTGCGTACGTCGTATTGCGCCAGATTATCGGCAGTCTTGAAACCGGTGGCGTGTTCGAATTTGACATCGGGGAAATCCTTGGCGACTTTCAGCATGGCTTCCATGTAGCCGAAAGTGGTGCCGAAAATCAATTTGTTGCCATCGTTGGCCAACTGGCGCATGACGCGTTCCGCATCGGCGGCGGATTCAGGCACGCTTTCGACAAAAGTCGTTTTGACTTTATCGCCGTATTTCGCTTCAACTGCTTTGCGGCCTTCGTCGTGGGCATGGGTCCAGCCGGCATCGCCGACCGGGCCGACGTAGATGAACGCAACTTTCAAGGGTTCCGCTTTGGCCGGCGCTGCCGTTGTTGCGGCCGGTTCATCTTTCTTGCCGCAAGCAATCAGTGCGGCTGCGGCGAACGTCATTGACGTCATTAACATCATAACAATCGATGCTCTACGCAAAACCTTCATTTTTTTCTCCCTGGGTGTATTAACAAATCAACTTATACCGGGCCGAAACGGCTTGCCCAGCGAGGCCGGCATATTCAAACGGATCCAGTCCGGATTGCGCGAAATGATCGCCAGCACGACGATGGTGGCCAGATACGGCAGCATCGATAAAATCTGCGATGGAATCTCGACCCCCATGCCTTGCAGGGAAAACTGCAGGATCGTGACGCTGCCGAACAGCAGGGCGCCCAGCAGTACCCGCGCTGGCCGCCAGGTAGCAAAGGCAGTCAGGGCCAGCGCAATCCAGCCGCGTCCCGAGACCAGGCCTGCGGCCCACATCGGCGTATAGACCATCGATAAATAAGCGCCGGCGAGGCCGCAGCAGGCGCCGCCGAACAATAAGGCCATAAAGCGGATGGTCCTGACCGGATATCCCAAGGCATGCGCGGATTCGGGCGATTCGCCGACGCCGCGCAAAACCAGACCTGCGCGCGACGCATACAGAAACCAGGCAATCGCCGCGCACAGCGCCAGTGCAAAATAACTCATCCAGTGTTCTGAAAACAGCGCGCGGCCGACGAACGGCAGATCGCTTAAATAAGGCACTTTGGAAGATACCGCCGGCAGTGCGAAACCGACATAGCGCTGCCCGATGAATGCCGCCAGGCCGGCGCCGAAAATCGACAGCGCCAGGCCGGTGGCTACCTGATTGGTGGTCAACATCAGCGTCAGCCACGCAAACAGCGTCGCCATCAACATGCCGGTGACGGCGGCTGCAGCAAAGCCTAGCAGTTGGCTATGGGTCGAGTAGGTCACGACGAAGCCGATAATGGCGGCGACCAGCATCATGCCTTCGGCGCCCAGGTTCAGTACGCCGGCACGTTCATTAATCAGCAGGCCCATCGCCGCCAGCAGCAGCGGGGTGCCGGCGTTGATCGAGGCTGCAATCAGCGGAGCAAGTTGGTCCATGCGTCAGTCTTTCTTTGAGAGGTGCGTCATCATCAATATCGCAATCATGCTCATGCCGGGGCCTTCCAGCGCAAACGGTAGTCGATCAGGGTGTCGCAGGCCAGCAGCAGAAACAGCAGCATGCCCTGGAACACGCCGGTGATCGCGGACGGCAGGCCGAGCCGGGATTGCGCCAGCTCGCCGCCCAGATACATCAGCGACATGACCAGGCCGCCAAGCACTGCGCCCAGCGGATTGAGGCGTCCGATGAAGGCCACGATGATGGCTGCAAAACCGTAGCCCGGCGACACCGACGGCAGCAGTTGCCCGATCGGGCCGGCGATTTCAAAGGCCCCGGCCAATCCGGCGAAAGCGCCGGAGATCAGCATCGATACCCACAACGCGCTGCGGCTGGAAAATCCGGCATACAGAGCAGCCAATGGCGCGCTGCCGCCGACCGTCAATGCAAAACCGCGGAAGCTGCGCATCATGAATACCGACATCACCAGCGCCAACACCAGCATGGCGATGAAACCGACGTGCAGACGGGTTCCGGTAATCAGCGCCGGCAGCAGGAATTTTTGGGAGAACACCATGGATTGCGGAAAATTCATGCCGTTGGGATCTTTCAGCGGACCATTGACGGCCCACATCAGCAGCAATTGCGCAACGTAAGTCAGCATCAGCGACACCAGAATTTCATTGGCATTGAAGCGGTCGCGCAGCAGGGCGGTGATGGCGGCCCAGAATGCGCCGCCGAGTATGCCGGCGCCGATCATCAGCAGCAGGCCGAGCACGCCGGGCAACGTGGTTCCCGGCACATCGATCCAGACCAGCATCGCGCCGGCGCACAGCGCGCCGATGGTCAATTGCCCTTCGGCGCCGATGTTCCAGATATTGGCGCGAAAGCATACCGTCAAGCCGAGCGCGCACAGCACCAGCGGGATCGCTTTGAGCAACAATTCGCTGATGGCGCGGGTGCCGTTGAACGGATCTATCAGGAAAACGCGCAGGCCGGTCAGCGGGTCTTTGCCGAGCGCGATGAACAGCAGCGCACCCAGCGTCATGGTCAGCACGATGGCCAACAGCGGCGATGCATACACCATCGTGCGTGAAGGTGCGCCGCGTAGCTCCAGCCGGAACGGCAGACTGAATTGGAATGCCGGCGCCTTATGCATAACTTCCTTCCGCATAACTTCCTTCCGGCTGTTGCGGTTGCTGCCACAAGCCGCTCATCCACAGCCCGATCTGCTCGCGGGTGGCATCGGCAGCGCTCACCGATGGCGAGAGTTTGCCGTTGGCGATCACATGCAGCCGGTCGCAAATAGCGAACAATTCATCGAGCTCTTCGGAAATGACCAGCACCGCACAACCCTGTTGGCGCAGCGCCAGGATTTCGTCGTGGATTTGCGCTGCTGCGCCAACGTCGACGCCCCAGGTCGGCTGCGCGACGATAAATACCTTGGGCCGCCGCGCAATTTCACGGCCGACGATGAATTTTTGCAGATTGCCGCCGGACAGGCTCTTTGCCAGCGCCATGGCGCCGCCGGCCTTGACCTTGAAACGCTCGATGATCTCGGCAGCCGCGTTGCGGGTGTATTTGAAATCGATGATGCCGTGTTCGACGTAGGGTTTGGTCTGATGGGACAGCAGCATATTGCCGGCAAGGCTGGCGCCGGGTACCGCACCGCGTCCGAGCCGTTCTTCCGGCACCAGTCCCAGTCCCAGGCGCCGCCGCGCATTCGGTCCCAGATTGGCGACCGGTTGCTGCATCAATTGCACCATGCCCGGCTGGGCGCGCCGGTCTTCGCCGGACAATGCGGCCAGCAATTCCAGTTGGCCGTTGCCGGACACACCGGCGATGCCGACGATTTCGCCGGCGTGCACGCTGCATTGGATATTCTTTAATTCGGTAGCGAAAATATGCGCTTTCGGCAGCGACAGCGAATCGATGAGCAGACGCGGCAGGGTTTCCTGGACGAACCGGGCGGCGGTGGAGCCGGGATCGGGATCGCGTTGCCGGCGCACCAGTTCGCTGCCGATCATCATGCGCGACAGGCTCGCGCTGGTTTCCCGGCGCGGATCGCAATGGCCGGTAACCTTGCCGCCGCGCATCACGGTAGCGGTGTGGCACAGGGCGCGAATTTCGTCCAGCTTATGGCTGATGTACAGAATGCTGCAACCTTCGGCGGCCAACAGGCGCAAGGTAACGAACAATTTTTCCACCGCTTGCGGCGTCAACACCGAAGTCGGTTCGTCGAGAATCAGCAGTTGCGGATGGGTCAACAGCGCGCGGACGATTTCCACCCGCTGGCGTTGGCCGACCGACAGCGTATGCACGTGGCGATGCGGTTCCAGTTCCAAGCCGTATTTTTCGCCGGTCAATAGAATCTGTCTGACCAGATCGGCTCTGTCCAAGGCAGCGGGCAGGCCGAGCGCGATATTCTCGGCGACGGTCAAGGTATCGAACAGGGAGAAATGCTGGAACACCATGGCGATGCCGAGCTTGCGCGCCGCCTGCGGATTGCCGATAGTGACTGGTTCGCCGTTCCAGTGCAGGGTGCCGGCGTCCGGTTTCACCGCGCCGAAAATGATTTTCATCAGAGTGGACTTGCCGGCGCCGTTTTCGCCCAGCACTGCATGGATTTCGCCTGGCGCTACACGCAGGCTGACGTCGTCGTTGGCTATTACGCCGGGGTAACATTTGCGAATGTTCGCAATTTCTAATCGATCTGGAATCGCCAAGGCCACAGGTTTCTTTCTGATATTTCGTAAAACGTACAAGCCGCGTAAAAACCCGGAGAACTATACGTGAGCGGCCGGCAATTTTGTTGCACACGCGTCTGTATTATTGTCAGGTTAAAAACAGTCTCAATATTAGCCGCGATGCAGCCGGCACCGATACGTTTTTCGTAGCTTGCGATGCATATTAAATGGCACCAACAGGGCCGTTAATGCATGTACTATGCCAGACGGTGACGCGTGAAGAATCGCTCGATCGCGTCCCATCAGTCAAATAAAAAGATGCGGGGACGTGCGCTGAACGGGGATGCCGGGAAACCGGTATTAAAGCGTTATTTTTGACGATCCTCATCGTCAACAAATTAAAATATTTTTTCGACAATTAATAATATTATTGGAAGCAAAATGGTGCGTTATTTTCGGTATCTCGCCCCCGATTAAATGAACGTGCACTAAAACGGACCTTGCACGCGGGGCATGTCGAGATTGGTCTTAAATCGAAAAGGCCGGGAAGATTGTCGACAATGAGGTAATGATTTGTAATGGCACGAGGATTGCATTGTGAAATTATCGTAGCGTGGTCGGCGCTAACGGAATTGAAATTTTTTACAATACTTCTAGGGGAAGAAAAATGCGGAAAAGCACCATCGCGACATGGATATTGACACTGGGCGCCGCTACGGCCGGCATGCAGCAGGCCAATGCGCTGGACTGGAGTGATACATCGGTCGGTTACCGCTACGGCACCAAGTTTGCGGAGCCGTACAACACGCAGGATATTTCGAAGAACATCGTTAACCTGACGCACGCCGACGGTTATAAATGGGGTACCAATTATTTGAATCTGGATATATTGAATTCAGATAAAACCGACAGCCACGCAACGGAAGCTTATCTGGTCTATCGCAACACGCTGGATTTCGGCAAGATTTCGGGCAAGGATCTTGGCTTCGGTCCGGTCGGCGGATTCGGCCTGACGCTCGGTCTGGACTGGAATGCCAAGAACGATCCAGGCTATGGTTCGAAGAAACGCATGTTCGTGGCCGGCCCGACAATGATGATCAAGGTGCCGGGCTTCCTGAACGTCAGCTTGCTGGCACTGCGCGAAAGCAACCAGCCGGTCGGCCTTCCCAGCCGTTACACCTATAAGACGCACGCCATGCTTAATGTGAACTGGGGCATCCCGATCGCGGATACCGGCTGGGCTTTCGAAGGCTACGGCAATTATATCGAAGCCAAGGGCAAGGATGAGTTCGGCGGCGACACATCGCCCGAAACCAATATCGACGCCATGCTGATGTACGACCTGGGTACCAAAATGGGTTGGGGCAAGAACAAAGTGCGCGTCGGCCTTGAATATCAATACTGGCGCAACAAGTTCGGCAATCAACCGCAAGTGCCAGGTTCACTGGCCAAGACCCCAATGGTGCGCGCGGAATACCATTTCTAGACAGATGTACTTGGAGATTGTTGCGAAATTAAGGTCGTCAGGCGGGGTGTTGTGCGCAGTGGGGTAAAGGAGGAGACGGCCGCAGGCCGCCGGGGGACACGAACGGAGTACAACAGCCCGCCTGACGGCCTTAATTTCGCAACAGCCTCTAAAGAAGTTTGATCAAGCCGGATACGTGCGTATCCAATGATTGGCGATGTCGATGCGGCGCGCGATCCATACCTTGTCGTGCGTCTGGATGTAATCGAGAAAGCGCTGCAATGCGCGCAGGCGTCCCGGCCGGCCGAGCAGCCGGCAGTGCATGCCGACCGACAGCATTTTGGGCGCAGTCGCCCCTTCGGCATACAGCACGTCGAAACTGTCTTTGAGGTATTGGTAGAAATGATCGGCGGTATTAAAACCCTGCGGCGAAGCAAAGCGCATGTCGTTGCTGTCGAGCGTGTAGGGCACGATCAGATGCCGCCGGCTGCCGCCATCCGCCAAGCTTACATTGGTCCAGAACGGCAGATCGTCGCCGTAATAATCCGAGTCGTAGATGAAGCCGCCGTGTTCGACCAGCAGTTGCCGCGTGTTCGGGGAATCGCGTCCGGTATACCAGCCAAGCGGAGCGCTGCCGGTCAATTCACGCATGGCCGATACGGCCATATGCATGTGTTCGCGTTCGTTCTCGATCGGCACATCCTGATAATGCAGCCAGCGCCAGCCGTGGCAGGCGATCTCATGACCCAGCGCGGTAAAGGCTTGCACGACGTCCGGATTGCGCTGCAAGGCCATTGCCACGCCGAATACGGTCAGCGGCAATTTGCGCTGCTCGAATTCGCGCAAGATGCGCCAGACGCCGGCGCGCGATCCGTATTCGTACATCGAATCCATCGACATGTGGCGCGCCGCATAACGTTCTGCGCCGATGATTTCCGATAAAAATTGTTCCGAGCCGGCATCGCCGTGCAACACATTGCTTTCCGCGCCTTCTTCGTAATTCAGGACGAACTGCACCGCGATGCGCGCCTGCTCCGGCCATTGCGCATGCGGCGGATGCTGCCCGTAGCCGATCATGTCGCGCGGGTAATTCGATGCAGCTGGAGGGAGCGGATTAGGCATGCTGTTTTCAGAGAATGTTCGATTTCAACTGGAAACCTTGGATCTGGATGGCCGATACGTCCCCAAGATGGCACGCAAATCGAAATGTTCCACATCCTCGGGCTGGACTCTTTCTTCACAGTTATGCAAATGATGTGCCATGTGTTCCTGCGCCAGTGCGATGTCGCCGTTTTCAAGCGCAGCCAGAACATCTTCGTGCTCATCGAACGAGCAGGCATTCTGGCCCGGCGCCTCGATTGTCGCGATCAGCAGCGTTGTACGCGACACCAGGCGCCGCAGTGTATCGACCAGCAGCGCATTGCCGGTCAGCAGCGCCAGCTCCAGATGGAATTGCGCGGACAGCCGGATCCAGCGCGGCCGGTCGCCGCTGGCGTAGGCGTTGCGTTCTTCGGTCACCATTTTGCGCAGTGCCGCCAATTGCCGCGGTGTCGCGTCGCGCGCCACCCGCGCCAGTGTGGCGTGTTCGATGATCCGGCGCAGCTCGAACATATCCTTGGCTTCCGTACTCGACGGGCTGGCGATGAACGCGCCGCGATTGGCTTCCAGTTCGACCAATCCTTCCGTCGACAACAGGGTCAATACTTTGCGTACCGTATGGCGCGCGGTGTCATAGATCTGGCACAAGACCTGCTCGGTGAGTTTGGTGCGCGGCGGCAGGCGATGTTCCATGATGGCGTCGTAGATATCCTGATGCATCACTTCTTCGATGCCGCCGGCATGGATCGCGGGTTTATTCATAACCTGTTTTCGAAAATAAGCGATGTCGTCGATAATATTTGCAGAAAGCCGTGATACACAGATGCAGGATTCGTTATACAGTTATTTTAAGTTGTCGACAATTATCGGCAACAAATCTGATCGACAAAAATGGATGCAAACGGTCGATACAGATGCTGTCATCATCTGACGGCAATTCGACATACAGGGACAAAGATGGAAGCGTACGTTTTCGAATGGCTCAATATCCTGCTGCGCTGGTTGCATGTCATTACCGGCATCGCCTGGATCGGCGCTTCGTTTTATTTTGTCTGGCTGGACAACCATCTGGTGAAGCCGACCGATCCCGCCTTGCTGGAAAAAGGCGTCGGCGGGGAGTTATGGGCCGTACATGGCGGGGGTTTTTATAATGCGCAAAAGTATTTGCTGGCGCCGGAGACGCTGCCGACAAGTCTGCACTGGTTTCTCTGGGAATCGTATAGCAGTTGGCTGTCCGGTTTTGCGCTGTTCGCGGTGTTGTACCTCTTCAATGCCAATGCCTTCCTGATCGACAGGAATGTGCTGGCGATGTCGGTGCCGGTGGCCATCGCGGCGGCGTTGGCCTTTATGATATTCGGCTGGATTATTTACGATTTGATCTGCCGCTGGTTCGGCGACCGCCGCAATGGCGACCGCATTGTCGGCATCCTGGTTGTGCTGTATGTGATCGCGGCGGTCTGGCTGGCTTGCCATGTATTTTCCGGGCGTGCGGCGTTTTTGCTGTCGGGAGCGATGTTGGCGACGATCATGAGCGCCAACGTATTGTTCTGGATTATTCCGGGCCAGCGCAAAGTGATTGCGGCGATACGCGCCGGCCAGCCGCCGGACCCGATCCACGGCCGCCGCGGCAAGCAGCGCAGCGTCCACAATACGTATTTCACGCTGCCGGTCATCTTTGCGATGCTGTCTAACCATTACAGCATGATGTATAGCGCCGCCAATAGCTGGCTGGTGTTGCTGCTGATGATGTTGGCCGGCGTATTGATTCGTCAGTTCTTTATTTTGCGGCATTTCGCCATCGTCGACTGGCGCTATCCAGCCGGCGCCACGGCCATTTTGATCGGCGTCGGCATCTGGCTGGCGCCGGCGACTGCTCCGGTATCCACCGGTCCGGCGTCGGCGAACGGATCAAACGTCTCATTCGCACAGGTTCAGCAAATCATCGGCGAGCGTTGCCTTCAATGCCATGCGACGCATCCGACGCTGATGCCGGCGCCCGGCAAAAATATCGTGCTCGACAACAAGCCCTCGATCCTGCAGCATGCACAGGAGATCTACCAGCAAGTCGTGCTGCAGAAAACCATGCCGCTGGCGAACATGACGCATATTACCGATGAAGAGCGCGCACTGATCGGCGCCTGGTTTATAGCCGGCGCAGGCGCAGGCGCGGACGCCAACGCCAACGCCGGAGCCAAATAACGCTCATTCAGGAAAATCCATGTCTTCGTCCACATCATCATCCCTCATACATACCGTGATTCCCGCATTCATCGATGCGCAACAAACCGCGCAACGCGCTTTTTTGCAGGAAGTCGTTAAAGTGCCGTCCGACAATCCCGATGGCGATTGCGCGCCGCACGGCGCATGCGTTCAAGCCTGGCTGCAACAATTGGGCCTGATTGTCGAAGCATATCCGGTGCCGCAAGATGCGGTGCGTGACTGCGGCATGATTTCAGTCGCCAATCTGATTGTGCGGCATCGATTCGGCAACGGCGGGCCGACCATCGCATTGAATGCGCACGGCGATGTGGTGCCGCCGGGAGCCGGTTGGACCAAGCATCCCTACGGCGGCGAAATCGTTGATGACCCTGTGCATGGCGCGGTGATGTATGGCCGTGGCGCGGCGGTGTCGAAATCGGATTTTGCAACCTATACCTGGGCCTTATTGTCCCTGATCGAAGCGGAGCGCCAGGGCGCGGTATTGAACGGCACGATTGAATTGCACTTTACCTACGACGAAGAAGCCGGCGGGGAAATCGGTCCGAAATGGTTGCTGGAGCAAGGACTGTCGCTGCCGGATTACGCCATTTCCGCCGGTTTCGCGTATGGCATTACTTCCGCGCATAACGGTTGCCTGCATCTGGAAGTGGTGGTCAACGGCAAGCAGGCGCATGCCGCCATGCCGGACACCGGTGTCGATGCGATCGAAGCGGCTAGCGGAATCTTGCAGGCTTTGTATGCCTATCGGGAGGAACTGGCACAGTGGAAATCGGCGGTGCAGGGTATTTCGCATCCGACCCTGAATGTGGGCCTGATCCATGGCGGCATCAATACCAACGTGGTGCCGGACCGTGCGACTTTCCGTCTGGACCGGCGCATGATTCCCGAAGAAGCGGGCAGCGATGCGGAAGGCGCGCTGCGGGATGTCATTTTGCGCGCGGCGCAGGCTTATCCCGGCATCCGGGTCGATATGCGGCGCATTTTGCTGGCGGAACCCTTGGCTGAATTGCCGGGTGTGGAAAAGCTGATCGATGCCTTTAAACGTCGCGCGGAACAAGTGCTGGGCGTAGCGGTCCCGGTGCAGGGCGTGCCCTTGTACACCGATGCCAGGCATTACACCAAACGCGGGATTCCGACCATCCTGTACGGCGCCGGGCCGCGCACGCTGATGGAAGCGCGCGGCCATAATTCGGATGAGAATCTGCGGCTGGAGGATTTGCGGAAAGCCACGATTGTGGTGGGGCTGGCCTTAGCGGATTTGCTTTCAGCCCCTCAATAACTAGTAAGAGGCTGTTGCGAAATTAAGGCCGTCAGGCGGGCTGTTGTACTCCGTTCGTGTCCCCCGGAGGACTGCGGCCGCCTTTACCTCACTGCGCATAACACCCCGCCTGACGGCCTTAATTTCGCAACAGCCTCTAAGTAAGCGCATCATCACGTCATGCTTGCGCTTTGCGCGGCGACGAAATCGTCCAATTGCTGGAGCAGCGCTTGTTTTGCCGAGGCCGATAAAAAGCCGGCCTTGAAGCCGTTGCGGGACAATTGCACCAATTGTTGCTTTTTCAACGCGAGCGCTTCCGCGACCGCAATAAAATTGGCATTCATGTAACCGCCGAAATAGGCCGGATCGTCCGAATTGACCGTCACCGCCAAACCGGCCTGCAATAGCCGTGCCAGATTGTGCTGGCGCATATCGTCGACCACGCACAGCTTCAAGTTCGACAAGGGACAAACCGTCAGCGGAATCTGCTCGCGCGCCAGGCGTTGCATCAGCGCGGGATCTTCTTCGCTGCGCACGCCGTGATCGATGCGTTCGACGTGCAACAAGTCGAGCGCGTCGCTGACATAGGCAGCCGGACCTTCTTCGCCGGCATGGGCGACCAGGCGGAAACCAAGCTCGCGGCAACGGGCGAATACTTTGGCGAATTTCTCCGGCGGATTGCCGCGTTCGGCAGAGTCCAGGCCGATACCGAGCCATAGATCCTCATATTGGGTGCGCAGCGGCAAAGCGGCTTCAAGCGTGGCAAAGGCATCGGCTTCGGATAAATGGCGCAGGAAAGACATGATCATCGAACTGCTGAAGCCGTCTGCATTGGCTTCGCGCAGGGCGCGGGCGATGCCGGCGAAGACGGTCGCAATCGGAATGCCGCGCTCGGTATGCGTTTGGGGGTCGAAGAAGATTTCGGCGTGCAAAACCCGGTCGGCGCGGGCGCGGGCAATGTAAGCCGCCGTCATTTCATAAAAATCCTGCTCGGTCTGCAAAACCGCCGCGCCGGCGTAGTACAAATCCAGGAACGACTGCAAATCCGAAAAGTCGTAGGCGGCGCGCAATTCGTCTACCGAGGCGTATGGCAAATTGACCTTATTGCGCTGCGCCAGCGCGAACAGCAATTCCGGCTCCAGCGTGCCTTCTATGTGCAGATGCAATTCGGCTTTGGGCATGGCTTCGATGAAGGCGCGTAGTGCTTGATCGGCGGGCGCAAGGCTGGCGTTCGTGCTCATAATATGTCCTGATAGAGAAAAGTGGCCTATTTTCCCAGATGGGGAAGCCGGCAGATAGCGTTAATTTCGTATGGACTGAATGGCGCCGGAAGAATAGGCCGGCTTTGAAAGTGCTTTGAGTATTGCGCCAAACGAAGAATCAACAATTAAAGTTGATTCTTCGTTTTAATTTCAATATATTGATTTAAAAAGATAAATTTAATTAGCTATGGCTTTGAATAGGTTTAAAGCCGATCGCCGAGATGGGTGATTGCATAACCTTTTTCATCGATTTGCTGTAATGCGTCGTCCGGTTTCAACGATGATTGCGGAGTGTGACCGGGTTCCCGATCGACATTGCGCCGCTCGATTTCCCAATCGGTATTGGTGGCTTCCTCGGGAATTGCCTGGCCGCAAGGGACCGCGAGATAAGAATGCAAATTGCCGCTATCCAAGCGCTTGTACACGTCCACTTTCATAGTCGCTCCTTTACGATTGACGGTCGGGTTGGTACATGTCAAAGAATACGCTATTTGGCGCCTTCGCTGTGCCGGACTTGATTTGGCAACAGTCTCCTAAGCTCTCTCATTCAGAAAACGCATCTTGAAATTTCTGCCTTTGATGTTGCCGGTGCTCAACTTCCGCGCCGCATGTTGCGCGACCCGGCGATCCAGGGCCACATACGTGATGAATTCGGATACGTTGATCTTGCCGACCTGATCCTTGCTCAAGCCGACATCGGCGGTCAGCGCGCCCAGCAGATCGCCGGGGCGCAGCTTGTCTTTTTTGCCGCCCATGATGCAAAGGGTGACCATCGGCGCCTCCAGGGAATCGTCCGATGCCGATTCCAGTGCCG
Source organism: Herbaspirillum sp. (assembly GCA_036500325.1). GTDB lineage: Bacteria > Pseudomonadota > Gammaproteobacteria > Burkholderiales > Burkholderiaceae_D > Herbaspirillum. The sequence continues at coordinate 32,133 of DASYCG010000133.1, forward strand.
CCAGCTCGAACCATTCCACCGGACGATGTTGATATTGTTCGATCAGCTTGACCCATTTCTTTTCATTCGGCGCGCACAGGTTGAGCGCCAACCCGGCGCTGCTGCCGCGCCCGGTGCGGCCGATGCGATGGATATGGACTTCGGTGTCCTTGGAGACGTCGACATTGATGACCGTGCCGAGGGCCTGGATGTCCAGTCCGCGCGCGGCCACATCCGTGGCAACGAGCACGGAACAGCTCTGATTGACGAACTGGATCAGAATTTCGTCGCGTTCGCGCTGTTCCAGCTCGCCATACAGCGCCAATGCGCTGAAGCCTTGTGCGCGCAACTCTGCCGCCAATTCGCGGCAATGGATTTTGGTATTGCAGAACGCCAGCGTCGATACCGGCCGATAGTGGCGTAATAAGCGGGCCACCGCGTCGTTGCGCTGTTCCGGCGCAACCGCGTAAAAACGCTGTTCGATCTGGCCGGCGTCGTGCTGCGCTTCAACTTTGATTTCGACCGGATCGCGTAGAAAAGCCGCGCTGGCCTTGCGAATATCATCCGGATAAGTTGCCGAAAACAGCAAAGTCTGGCGACGTTCGGGGCAGGCTTTGACGATGCTGGTGATCTCCTCCTGGAAGCCCATGTCGGTCATCCGGTCGGCTTCATCCAGTACCAGCGTCTGGACCGTGGACAATTTAATGCTGCCGCGGCCGATGTGATCCAGGATGCGGCCGGGTGTGCCGACCACGATGTGCGCGCCATGCTCCAGTGAGCCGATCTGCGGTCCCATCGGCGAGCCGCCGGTCAATGTCAATACCTTGATGTTCTCGGTGAAGCGCGCCAGCCGCCGCAATTCTTGCGCCACCTGATCCGCCAACTCGCGGGTCGGGCACAAAACCAGTGCCTGAATCGCAAAATAGGCCGGATTCAATTTATGAAGAATACCGATGCCGAACGCAGCCGTTTTGCCGCTGCCCGTTTTGGCTTGCGCAATCACATCGCGCCGTTCCAGCATTGGCGGCAGGCTTTGGGTCTGGATGGGCGTCATGTCGCGATAGCCCAATTGGTCGAGATTGGCCAGCATTGCAGGCGACAAAGGGAGGCTGGCGAAAGCAGTGGACGGCGCGTTGGATTGGGCGGTGGAGTGGAATTGCATGGCGGTATGGCCGAAACCGGAGAAGGGCGGGGTCGCAGTGTAGCAGACTGCGTACGCCGCCAGCCATTTTGAAGCTTTGGATTTCGCAGCAGATTCAACGCAGCAGATTCAACGCAGCAGATTTCACAAAGCAGGTTCAGCTGTTGACCGCTTCGCCACCGTTCGGATGCAATACCTGTCCGCTCATGTAAGAAGCGCCATCGGTGGCCAGGAACAGATAAGCGGGCGCAACTTCGTTCGGCTGACCCGGTCTTTGCATTGGTACATTGGCGCCGAAATGCGAAACCTGTTCTTCGCTGAACGTCGCCGGTATCAACGGCGTCCAGATGGGGCCGGGCGCGACGGCATTGACGTGAATCTCATTCTTGATCAGTTGCTGCGCCAGCGAGCGCGTAAACGCCACGATGGCGCCTTTGGTCGCCGAATAATCCAGCAGCTGCGGGCTGCCTTTATAGGCCGTCACCGATGCTGTATTAATAATTCTGGCGCCTGCAACGAGGTAGGGCATGGCCGCCTTGACCATGAAGAACATGGAAAAAATATTGGTCCGGAAGGTCTTCTCCAGTTGCTCCTCGGTGATTTCCTCAATGCGCGGGCAAGGCTGTTGGCGGCCGGCATTATTCACCAGGATATCCAGCCGGCCGAATGCGGCAATGGTTTTTGCGACGGCGTCCCGGCAAAATGCCTCCGATCCGACATCGCCTGCAATCAATTCGCATTCGCCGCCGTATTCGCCGATCAGGCGTTGGGTTTCCTCCGCGTCGTCATGCTCGTCCAGATAGACGATCGCGACTTTCGCGCCTTCGCTCGCATAGGCCAGCGCCACCGCGCGGCCTATGCCGCTGTCGCCGCCGGTAATCAACGCGACTTTATTGGCCAGTTTTTTACGATTCGGAACCGGACGCGGCTCACTGAGCGGCTGTGGACGCATGGCCGACTGCACGCCCGGCTGCTGGCTCTGGTGTTGCTCCGGCAAGGTCATGGATTCGGACATGGCATTTCTCCTTGGATCTGTAAGAAGCATCGTAAAACGCCCCTGTTGCCGCGAATGCCGGACAACTCCCGAAATCAATGTGAGTTATATCTGTCGGTGCTGCGCCGGGCTTTGCCTTATGTTAGGATACAAACCTTCTCGGCAGAGGTGCCGCAATCACCCACTCAGGAGTGTCACAATGAGCAATCGCAGAACCTTCCTAAAAAACCTCACAAACATGGCAGTGGTATCTGCCGCAGCAGTGTCGGCCGGCATTCCGATCGTGGCGCGCGCGGATCTGGCCAAGGTCGACGAGAACGATCCACAGGCTAAAGCCATGGGTTACGTCCACGACACCACGAAAGCCGACAAGGTCAAATTCCCAAAACATACTGTTGCGCAAAAGTGCGATAACTGCCAATTATTTCAGGGCAAAGCCGGCGATGCGCAAGGTCCTTGCCCGTTGTTCTCCGGCAAGGCCGTAGCAGCCAACGGCTGGTGCAGCGCCTACACTAAAAAGGCTTAAGACCAATGCGGGGTTAGTCCTGCATTAATCCCGCCGTTTAGTCCAATTCGAATGCCGTCCGATCGCTTCCAGCGACGGGCGGCATTTTCGTTTTCAATCACAATTCAAACCGCTGCGGTAGCAAGCACGAAATTTTAAATTGGAATATATTTCAGCAATCGCATAGCGCATTGCCATCGGAATTAACAGTCGTATCCAATTTTTTCGATCGGTCATGGCACTAACCGCCGGCAATATGGTCACAAACGCAGATGCCACGGGATTTAGTCTGTGCGAAGTGTTTGTTTAGGTTGTTTGATGCAGTGCGCCTTGCCGGCCGTTCCTATGTCGCTTTGAATTGCCCGGGCGCTTGATTGATCAAGTTAAAGGAGACAATTTTGCTGAACCAAGCTATTGATGCCGGACTTCGCCGCTGGGTCGAAAATATTAAAAAACAGGCAGATTTACCTGTTCGTTTAGTGCTCTGGAACGGTAGTCAAATTGATCTCGGCGCCTTCAAAACCCCCGACGTGACGCTGGAAGTGAAAAGCCCGGCGGCGTTGCCGCTGCTGGTGTCGCCCAGCCTGGAAAGCCTGGGTGAAGCCTATATCCAGGGCAAAATCGATATCGGCGGCAAGCTGGCGGATGTGATCAGCACCGGCTACAGGCTGGCCGAGTTGTCGGCGCGGAAAACCGGCACCTCCGGCGCGATGCGCAAACTCACCGACATGACCAAGCGCTTCAGGCATACCAAAGCCGAAGATAAAGATTCGATCCAGTATCACTACGACGTATCCAACGATTTTTACAAGCTTTGGCTGGACCCCAATATGGTCTATTCCTGCGCCTATTTTGAAAACGGCGACGAAGATCTGGAAACCGCGCAATACAAGAAAATCGATCACATCCTGACCAAGATCCGCCTGCAACCGGGTCAAACCCTGCTCGATATCGGTTGCGGCTGGGGTGCGCTGGTGATCCGTGCCGCCACCAAATTCGGTGCGCGCTGCGTCGGTATTACCTTGTCGCAGAATCAGCACGATCTGGCCATACAACGGGTACGGGCCGCCGGGCTGGAAGGGCAGATCGAAATCAGATTGCAGGATTATCGCGACACCAAAGGAACCTTCGACCGCATCACCAGCGTCGGCATGTTCGAGCATGTAGGGCGCATCAATCTGGTCAGCTATTTTTCGCGGGTCAATGAATTACTGGCCGCTGACGGCATTGCGATGAACCACGGCATTACCTCGACCGATGCCGAGAGCCGCGATTCGCCGATGGGCGGCGGCGATTTCATCGACCGTTATGTGTTCCCGCAAGGCGAATTGCCGCATATTTCGCTGGCGTTGAGTGCATTGCAGCAAGGCGGCCTGGAGGCGCTGGATGTGGAAAATCTGCGCCGCCATTACGCTCGCACACTGGCAATATGGGCGGCCAGCTACGAAAAATATAGCGGGCAGATACGCCAACTGGTGGATGAAAAACATTATCGGATCTGGCGCGTTTATCTAGCCGGCTGCGCGCATGCGTTTGAAGTCGACGATGTGGCAATTTATCAGATAATCTGCCAAAAGGCGGGGCGCCAGGCGGACGTGATTCCTTGGTCGCGCCGTTATATTTACGATGGAAAGTTGGGCTGATCACAAGCAGGAAATCACCCTGAAACCGACCCCGGCCAACGCCGAACTGCCGCGCCCGGCATTGCAATATATGCAATGCCGGGCGCGTTTGTTTACCGGTTTGGTTTATATTAACAACGCAATTAATCCAAAAATAAGATAAAGGAGACACAATGTCCGATGTGAATTTCAGTCGCAGAAAATTATCCCGCGCGCTGGCCGCCATCGCCGGCCTGTCCGGTTTCGGATGGGGCTTCGGCCAGACGGCATCGGCCGCAGTCCCGGCCGCATCAGATCTGGTGCCGTTCAAAGTGGGTTTGTCCGCACTGGCAAATACCTGCCTGGCAATCTGGATGGCCGATGACGCCGGCTTTTACAAGGCGCAGGGATTGGATTTGAGTCTGCAAAAGATGGCCGGCGGCGCGCAGTCCGGGCCTGAGCTTCAATCCGGTCATATCCAGGCCATGCATATCGGCTCGTCGTCGATTGTGCGCGCCAATGCCGGCGGTTATGATCTGCGAACCGTGGCTTCGCTGAGGAACGTCCTGAGTTTCACGATGTTTACCAAAGCCGAGGTCAAAACCGCCGCCGGGCTCAAAGGCGGCACGGTCGGTATCAGCAGCTTCGGTTCCGAAAGCGATGCCACATTGGGCATGGTGTTGTCCAAGCTCGGCTTGAGCCGGCAAGACGTCACCGTCAAGGAGGTCGGTATCGATCCGAAACGCCTGGCGGCGCTGGAAGCCGGCACGATCACCGCGACCATGTTGAATGAACCGTCACGCAGCCACGCGCTCGGCATGGGCTTGAACCCGATCGTCGATCCGCTGGCAGACCACACGCCCTGGGTTTTCACCGGGCTGGTGGTGGACAACGCTTATCTGAAAAGCCATCGCGATGTCCTGATCCGTTTTCTGAAAGCGACTACCGAGGGTAATTATCTGGCGCTCAGCGATGAGAAGCGCGCCAAGGCCGTGCTGGCCCGGGAATTGAATTTGAGCGATCCGAAGATCGTCGATCTGGCTTACGATGATTTCAAAAAATTATCGCCGGTCAATATCGAGGTCAGCCGCGAAGGCACGGAAAATATTATCGCGCAAGTGGCAAAAGGCAATGCGAGCCGGAAGGTGGATGATTATGTGGATTTCAGCTTGCTGGACGGTATTCGCAGGGAAGGGTTTGTCGACGGCTTGAAGAAGAAATACAAGCTGGGTTGAGTGGACGATTTTAGGCGGATTTCCGGATAATGATTGCCTCTTCGATCGAGCTGCGGGCTGTGGCGGTACCTCTCTATTGTATTTCTCAAGCCTCCGGCAACGGAATAAATTCATCATGATCCAGATCCGGCAATTTCATTCGGCCGGCGCGCCAATCCGCTTTGGCCTGTTCAATTCTCTGTTTCGATGACGAGACAAAATTCCATTCAATGAAACGTTCGCCGACCGGATCGCCGCCGAGCATCATCACGATCGCCGGGGTCAGTGCTTCTACGCAAGCAGGCTGCCCCTTGGCAAATACCAGCATTTCGCCGGCGCCGAAGGTCTGATTTTCGACTTCCAAGGAACCGGCGACGATATACGCAGCGCGCTCGGCATAATTCGACGGCAGTTGTGCTTTGCCGCCCACCTGCAATACGCAATGCGTATAAAACAGCGGTGAATGCACGATCACCGGCGATTTCACGCCAAATGCTTCGCCGGCGATTACCCGGCTCCAGACACCGCCTTCATCCACCACCGGCAATGCTTTTTGACTGTAATTGACAAACGACGGCGCGATTTCTTCCTGTCCGTCGGGCAGCGCCACCCAGCTTTGCAGGCCGTGCATGCGCGCGCCGTTCAGGCGGGCTTGTTCGAAGCGTTCGGAATGCGTGATGCCGCTGCCGGCCGTCATCCAATTCATTTCACCGGGCCGGATGGTTTGCTCGGAGCCGACGCTGTCCCGATGCACGATTTCCCCTTCCAGCAAATAAGTCACCGTGGAAAGCCCGATATGCGGGTGCGGGCGGACATCGGCGCCGCGCGCTGCTTCGCGGCTCAGTTCCAGCGGGCCCATGTGGTCGAAAAATATGAATGGCCCCACCATGCGGTGTTTGGCAAACGGCAGGACGCGGCCGACTTCCATGCCGCCGCCCAGGCTTCTTCTGCGTTGTTCTATGATCGCTTCAAGCATATTGTCTCCTGCTTCTGTAGGAAATCTGTTGCGTCTATAGGGGGAGTTATGCCCCTGAATTTGCCCAATTAAGCAGGCGCATCCCCGGTTTTTGGCAGGAAGCCGCGGAATCGGGCATCATAGCTGGCTTGTTTTGTCGCCCGCAGGCCCGCAACACAATATAGTATTCATTTTTAAGGTTTTAGTCTGGAGAGCGTTGCATGAAAGTATCCGCATCGGGAAGGTCGTGGAAAAAGGCTTTAGCCGTCGCGTACGGTTTTTTGACGCCGGTGTTGCTGGCGTTGCTGGCGTCGACGGCATGGTTGCCGGCCGTGGCTCGTGCCGATGAAATATCGGTGACCCAATGGGGCAACAGCCTTTACGGCTTGCCTTATGCGGTTGCGATGGAAAAAGGGCTCTTCAAGAAAGCCGGCGTCGATATTACCGGCATTCTCAGTTCGGGCGGCGGCGGTACTACCGTGCGGAATATCCTGGCCAGTAAAACGCCTTACGGCGAGGTCGCTATTGCAGCGGCGTTGGCTGCGCAGCGCGAGGGACTCGACGTTGTAATCGTCAATGCCGGCACCCGCAGCGTGGCGGAATCGTCGGTTGTGACCATGCCGTCCTCGGCGATTAAAAGCGTGGAAGATCTGGCCGGCAAGAAAATCGCCATCACTTCGCCCAAGGCCGTGTCCGAAATGCTGCTGCTGATGGTGCTCAAGGATAAGGGCATCGACCCCGGCAAAATAACCCGCGTGGCGTCGGGCGGTTACGTCAATAGCCTGACCATGCTGGAGCAGGGCGCAGTATCGGCGGCGGCCTTGATCGAACCGCTGGCCATCATTCGCAAGGATAAATACCGGACCGTCTACAAAACAGGCGATATTCTCAAGCCGATGACCACGTCGGTCGGCATCACAACCCGCAAATTTGCCAAGGAATCGCCGGAAAAATTGCGCGCCATTATCGCCGGCCGGCGTGCCGGCGTCGATGCCTTGTATGCCGATCCGGCCGGCGCCGCCAAAATACTGGAACGCGACTTCAAGCTCACGCCTGCCGTCGCCAAGGAAGCAGTCGACAACATGATTGGCCCCAGGATGTGGAGCCGGGGCGAGTTCAATCAGGCCGAACTGGACCGCATGCTCGATGGCCTGCGCCTGATCGGCGAAGTCAAAGGCAATGTGGATTGGCACAGCCTGATCGATGCCGCTTATCTGCCGGCCGACCTGAAAGGAAAATAGTGAGTAGCGTTCAGCCGCCGTCCGTTTCCGCTGTTTCCGATTTCGGTTCCGGCGCCGACGCCGGCATCGTGCACGCCAGCCTGCAGCAAGTCACCCGTTATTACCATCGGCCGCGCAGCAAGGAAGAATTGCACGCGCTGGGGCCGGTCGATCTGACCTTGAATCGGGGCGAATTCTTCTCCATTGTCGGCCCCTCGGGTTGCGGCAAATCGACCTTGCTCGATCTGTTGGCCGGGCTGGCGGAACCGACTTCCGGCAGCGTGACCTTCGAAGGAAATCCGGTCAAGGGCGTGCCGGACGGCATCGGCGTGGTATTCCAGGAAGACGCCGCCTATCCGTGGCTGACCGTGCGCGACAACATCGCCTTCGGCCTGCGCTGGGCCGGCGTCGACGGGCCGGAGGTGCAACGCCGCGTCGATTATGCGATCGGCTTCATGGGTTTGAAGGATTTCGCCAAGGCATTCCCGTCGCAGTTATCCGGCGGCATGCGGCAACGGGTCTGCATTGCCCGCACCCTGGTAACCCGCCCCCGGCTGATATTGCTGGATGAACCGTTCGGCGCACTGGACCAGCAGACGCGCCTGTTGATGGGCGATGAATTGCTGCGTTTGTGGCGCGAAACCTCGGCTACGGTATTACTGATCACGCACGCATTGGTGGAGGCGGCGATGCTGTCGGATCGGGTCGGCGTGATGTCGGCGCGGCCCGGCATGTTTATCGATTTCGTCGAAACCGGCTGGGACCGCGAGCGCGACAGCCGGGTGGTCTCGACGCCGCATTTCGGCGAAATCAATGCGCGGCTGTGGGACAAGCTGCGGGTGGAGTCGATGAAATCGATGCCGGCCATGCAGCCGCCCGGCAAGGGCCAACAATAAGATGAACCGCAAGCTGAAACCGGAGAGCTGGCTGCGCCCCCTGATTGTGATCGGGCTGGTCCTGTTGCTGGAATATTGCTGCCGCATCGATATCGTCCCGGCCACCGTCATGATTGCGCCGTCGCAGATGTTCATCCACATGTTCGAAATTCTGGTTTCCGGCAAATTCAATGCCGACATCCGCACCAGCCTCGGCAATATCGCCATCGCCGCATTGCTGGCGATCGTGCTGGGCTTCCTGAAAGGCCTGCTGATTCATTCTCTGCCACGGCTGCGCCAGGCCATCGAACCCTTGCTGACCAGTTATTACGCGATTCCGATTTTTATCTTTTATCCTGTCTTCATCGTCCTGCTCGGCGTCGGCCCGTTGCCGATTATCGTTATCGGCGTGTTGCAGGCCATCGTCGTGATGATTACCGCCACCTTGAGCGGCCTGGACCGGATTCCCCGCGTCATGCGCAAAAGTGCGCAGATGCTGCGTTTGCCGCGCTGGCGTACTGCCTTATATATCGAATTGCCGGCCGCGCTGCCGTATTTGTTTGCCGGCGTGAAGCTCGCGGTAGCTTATGCATTCATCGGCGTGATCGCTTCCGAATTCATTTTGTCCGGCACCGGCATCGGTTACGCCATTGCTTATGCTTACAATAATTTCGAAAACCGCGACATGTACGCATTGATGCTGTTCGTGCTGTTGCTGGTGACCGCCATCAATATGATTCTGAACAGATTCGACCGCCGTTTTCAGGCGCGCCGCTGGTGATGCCCACGCCCATGCCGACACCTATGCCGATGCAAATCCAAAAACATGCGGGCACGCTGCTGCTGATGCTGATCCTCATCGGCCTGTGGCAATGCGTGCACTGGAAGGTCGGCGCGGATGCCTTGAGTTCGCCCTGGGCCACCGCGGTCAAGTTGGCCGGCATGCTGGCCAGCGGCGAACTGAATCCGCATATCGCCGCCACCGCCGGGGCGCTGATCTATGCGCTGGCGCTGGGGCTGCTGGGCGGTGTGGCGCTGGGCGTGCTGCTGGCCGTGCATCGGCTGACCGGCGCCGTAGCGGAACCGATCCTGCTGAATTTATATGCGATCCCCAAGGTGACGCTGTATCCGCTGGTATTGCTGATTTTCGGGCTCGGCTTGTCGGCCAAGGTGGCTTTCGGCGTCATGCACGGCTTGATTCCCATCATGATCTTCACCATGAACGCGATCCGCCAACTGCCGCCGGTTTATTTGCGCGCCGCCAAAACCATGCACATGTCGCTGCCGCAAACGGTGATGCATGTCCTGCTGCCGGCTGTTTTGCCGGAGGTGATGGCCGGTCTGCGGCTAGGATTTTCACTGACCTTGCTTGGCGTCCTGATCGGCGAAATGTTCGCCTCGCAACGCGGGCTGGGTTATGTCATCACGAATGCAATGAGTCTGGGCGACATCGCTACCGTCATGGCGGTGGCTTTGCTGCTGACCATTTGCGCCGTTTCATGCAATACGCTGTTCCTGATGTTCGACCGGCATTTGCAGCATCGTTAACGCAGTTATCAATACCGTAGTTAACAATATTTCTATATCTATAAGAGAGAGGCAGAAAATCATGTACGACATATTCCAGACCGACCGCTTGATCGACCAATGGTTGAGTGAGGATATCGGCTATTGCGATTTGACCGCGCAGGTCATGATCGAAGCAGGAGAAACCGGTGCGTTCATCATGAATGCGCGTGAAACGCTGATCGTCGCCGGCGTTGAAGTGGCGGCCCGCGTTTTCAAACGTTACGATCCGACGCTCGAAGTCACGGTGCGGGTCAAGGATGGCGATAAGGTCGAGCGCGGCACGCTGATGATGGAAGTGCGCGGCAATGCGCGCAGCGTGCTGACCTCCGAACGCACCGCCTTGAATATCGTGCAGCATTTGTCCGGTATCGCCAATGAAACGGCGAAATACGTTGCCGAAATCGCCGGCACTTCGGCGCGCCTGATCGATACCCGTAAAACCACACCGGGCCTGCGCATGCTGGAAAAGCACGCAGTCGTCTGCGGCGGCGGCCTGAATCATCGGCTCGGCCTGGATAACGGCGTGCTGATCAAAGACAATCATATTGCGGTGTGCGGCAGCATTGCCAAGGCAGTGGAGCGCGCGCGGCGCCAATTGCCGATCCTGACCAAACTGGAAGTCGAATGCGAGACCCTGGCGCAGGTGGCCGAAGCCGCCGCCGCCGGTGTCGACGTCATCATGCTCGACAACGTCGCCGTTGCCGATATGCCGGAAGCGGTCCGGATCGTGGCGGGCCGCTGCAAGATAGAAGCTTCCGGCGGCATCAAGCTGTCGACCATCGGCGCCATTGCAAAAACCGGCGTCGACTATATTTCCACCAGCCGGATCAACCAGGCTTCCACCGGTGTCGACATCGGTCTGGACGACGCTTAAATGGAAGGCGCCGCGCCGCTGTTGATGGCACTGGTTTACCTGGGAGCAGGTGTCCTGTCGGTGCCGATCGCACAGCGTTTCGGCCTCGGTTCGGTACTGGGCTATCTGATTGCCGGCGCGTTGATCGGCCCATCGGCGCTGGCGCTGGTCGGCGATCAGACTAGTGTCATGCATTTTGCCGAATTCGGCGTGGTGATCATGTTGTTCCTGATCGGGCTGGAAGTGCAACCCTCGGTGTTATGGAGCATGCGCACCGCCTTTTTCGGTTTGGGCGGCATGCAGGTATTGGTCACCGGCATCGTGTTGGCGGGGATCGGCGTTGCGGCCGGCGTCGAATGGCATGCCGCCGTCGCGCTGGGATTCATTCTGTCGCTGTCGTCGACCGCCGTGGTACTGCAGACGCTGGAAGAAAAAGGTTTGCGCAAAACGCCGACCGGCGCTGCCTCGCAGGGTATTTTGCTGTTTCAGGATGTGGCGATCATTCCGATGATCGCACTGCTGCCGTTGCTGGCGATGCCGCAGGACGGCGTCGCCATCGTCGCCAACGCCGGGTTGATGACCGGTTTCCCGGCATGGATGCGCACTTGCGCAGTAGTGTGCGCCGTGCTGATCGTGATTACGGTCGGCCGCTATCTGATGCGTCCGGCGTTTCGCTATATCGCGCAAACCCGTTCGCGCGAGATTTTTACGGCCATGGCGCTGTTGTTGGTGGTAGCCGTATCGTTACTGATGGAAGCGGTCGGACTATCGGCTGCGCTGGGCGCATTTCTGGCCGGCGTGGTGCTGGCGGACAGCGAATTCCGGCGTGAAATCGAAGGCGACATCGAACCGTTCCGCGGCTTGCTGCTGGGCCTGTTTTTCATGTCGGTCGGCGCCAGCCTGGATCTTGCGCTGGCGTTTGCCCATGCCGGCAAACTGGCGGCGATCGTGCTGGGATTGATGGCAGTCAAAACGTTCATCGTCTATGGCGTAGCCAGGGCATTCGGCATCCCGGCGCGCACTGCGGCGCAAACCGGCACGGCGCTTGGGCAGGGCGGCGAATTTGCCTTTGTGCTGCTGGGGCTGGCGTCGGCTTCAGGCGTGATCGGCGGCGACCTTGCCGCCTTGGCGACAGCCGCGGTTGCAATTTCCATGGCGCTGACGCCGTTCGCCCTGATCGGTTTCGACCGCTGGGCCGCCCGCGGTTTCTCCACTCAGCCCGAGCCTGAAAAAGGCACGCTGGCCCAGAGTCCCGATGTGATCGTTGCCGGTTTCGGCCGTTTCGGTCAGATTGCCGCACGTCTGCTGATCGTCAATCATTTCCGTATTTCCACCCTGGAAGTCAGCGCAGAGCAGGTGGCGCTGGTGCGCCGTTTCGGACGCCGCGTCTATTACGGCGATGCCACCAGGCTCGACCTGCTGCGCGCCGCCGGCGCCGCCGATGCCAAGCTCCTGATCGTGGCGATCGACAATCGCGATCAGGCGGAAGTGCTGGTTGAACTCGCGACGCAATATTTCCCGAATCTGACCATCCTGGCGCGTGCCTACGATCGCCGCCATGCGTATCGGCTGCTGCAAAAAGGCGCGCATATCATCGAACGCGAAACCTTCGAGGGCGGTTTGGCGATGGGAGAAAAAGCGCTCAAGGCCCTGGGTTTGTCGCATGAGCAATCGGTGCTGGCGACCTCCAGCTTCCGCAAGCACGATGAGGAAATGATTGCCTTGCTGGCGCAGACATGGGGCGACGAAGAACGTTACGCCGTGGCGTTCCGCGAATCGAATGCGCGCATGGATCAGTTGCTGGCGGCCGATTTGGCGGAAAGTGAGGCGCAGCAATCAGTCGCTACGCCGTCACAGAACGATAAAGAAGCGAACGATAAGAAAACGCCGCTTTAGAACGTTTCCCAATCATCGGGATTATCCGCCTTCGGCGCCGTCGGCCGAGGCGATGGCGGCGCGACGGCACGGGTGGATGGCGCAATCGCAGGCGTATCTGTTTTGCTTGCGGTTCCGGCGGCCTGTGCCGCGGGCTTCGGCGTACGGCTGGTGAAAGACGCCAAGCTCGGCGCCGGGGCTCCGGCAAGTTGCGCATGCGCGGGCATGGCGCCCTCCAGTTTGAAGACGCTGACCAACTGCGCAAGGCTGGCGGCCTGGTTCTGGAGCGAGGCCGCTGCGGCGGCCGCTTGTTCGACCAGCGCCGCATTCTGCTGCGTGACTTCATCCATCTGCGTGATCGCCAGATTGACCTGATCGATGCCGGCGCTTTGTTCCTGGCCGGCAGCGCTGATTTCAGCCACCACATCTGTCACGCGCTTCACGCTGGCGACGACTTCGCTCATGGTGTTGCCGGCCTGTTCGGCCAGTTTGCTGCCGGCGCCGACCTTATCGACCGAATCACCGATCAACTCCTTGATTTCCTTGGCCGCGACCGCGGAACGCTGCGCCAGGCTGCGCACTTCCGATGCCACCACCGCAAAGCCGCGTCCTTGTTCCCCGGCACGCGCGGCTTCCACAGCAGCGTTCAAGGCCAGAATATTCGTTTGAAATGCAATGCCGTCGATCACACTGATGATGTCGACGATGCGTTTGGATGAATCGTTGATGGACGTCATGGTCGTCACCACTTGATCGACCGCAGTGCCGCCATCGGAAGCGATCCCCGATGCCGTGACGGCCAACTGACTGGCCTGTCGCGCATTGTCGGCATTCTGTTTGACGGTGGAGGTGATTTCTTCCATGGCCGCGGCCGTTTCTTCCAGCGAGCTGGCCTGTTCTTCGGTACGCGAGGACAAATCCAGATTGCCGCTGGCGATTTGCGCCGATGCCGTCGCGATCGTATCGGTACCGACGCGCACTTGGCCGACGATACGCTTGAGGTTGTCGTTCATGTCTTTCAGCGCAGCAGTCAGCACGCCGGTTTCGTCGCGCGATTGCGAAACAATGTTCTGCGTGAGATCGCCGGCGGCAACCGCCTGCGCGATTTCCACGGCACGGTTAAGCGGCCTGGTAATGGCGCGCACCAGCCAGATGCCGACGAAAATACTCAAGAGGATCGCCGATGTCACGCCGATGATGCAGGCTTCGAAAACCAGCTTGTAGCGCGATTGCGATGCCTCGTATTCGGCTTTGCCGACATCCATTTGCAGCTGGATCAAATTGTTCATGTCCTGTTGCGCCGGTTTGAATAACGCGGTCACCGGCCCGTGCAGTAATTCGCTGCCGCGCTTGATGTCCTGGGCGCGAATGGCTTCCATGGAAGGCTTCAGGCCTTGCGCGACGAATTGGCCGCGGCTTGCCGTGAATTTATCCGCCAGGATTTTTTCTTTCGGCGTCAGATAAGTGGCGAGGTATGTATTCCAGACGGCGGTGATTTTGGCGACGCGCGCATCCACTTCATCCATGCTGGCGTTCAAAGTGGCCGGCTCTGCGGTCAATGCGGAGGCAATCGTCAATTGATTGTCGTTCATCAGCCGCACCATGCTGTCCAGTTGGCCCATCGCAATCAGCCGGTCTTCATAAATAGTCTTGATGGATGCATTCGTCGTCTGCAGGCTGATCACCCCGACCGCCGCGCCGACTGCCAGTTGTATGCACATAAGGGCCATTACAAAAATAAGTCGGGCTTTGATACTGATGTTATTGAGCATTGTCGACTCCGAATATGAGAAAAAATAAGGGGGGAAACCCGAGATTTATCGCATTGGCCATGGCGAATACAAAACATGCAAAATCGGGCGATTTTCATGCATTTTTGGATGCTAACAGGGGGGAATGAGGGCGTACTGCGGGATTAACCACGGAAAGCGCGGTCAATTAAACGCTTAAAGCAAATTATGTGCCGTCAGGCAAGAGTGACGGCAAGGAGGTGCAAAAAACGCCCAAAAAACGCGCAAAAAGAGGGCGAAAACGAGCGCAGTAGTGCGCAGTAACGGTGCAATGCTTATTCGGCAAGCCGGGCGAGGTTTACACCCAGCCCATTTCGTATAATTCGCGCTTGATGTACGCGTAGTAGATCGGCGCCGCCACCAGTCCTGGCAAACCGAACAAGGCCTCGGCGATCAGCATCGCCAGCAGCAATTCCCAACTGCGGGCATTGATCTGGAGTCCGACAATGCGGGCATTCAAAAAATATTCGAATTTGTGAATCAGGATCAGGAAAACCAGTGAAGCGATAGCGGCATACAGGGATACCGAAAGCGCGATCACCACGATCAGCGTATTCGATATCAGATTGCCGATAACCGGCAACAGGCCGACCACGAATGTCGTCACAATCAGTGTTTTGGAGAGCGGCAGATGGATGCCGGCCAGGCGCAGAATGACCAGCAGGAAGATGGCCGTGAACAAGGTATTGAGCAAAGAGATTTTGACTTGCGCGAAGACGACACGGGCAAATGCATCCGCCAGCAAACCGCAACGTTGCAGCAGGGCGGCGGCCAGCGGTTGCTGCAATGGCGTCCACTGCGCGGAATTCAGCGCCGCCATCGCGCCCAGCACCATGCCGATCAGAATATGCGCGGATATCTGGAAGGCTTCCCTGCCGGCCAGTTGCAGATCGCCGCGATGCGTATGCATCCAGTTGCCGACCACCGCGCGTACGTCGGGTGCATCGGTGGGCAGATATTGGGTGACCCAAACGGGCACTTGGTCGCGCACCATATCGAGGGCGATCATGAATTTATTTTGCAGGGCCTCTATGCGCAGCGGGTCGCGCAGAAAGGCGACCATACCGAGGATGGCCAGCGTCAGCAATGCGATCACAACGGCGGACAGCAATAAAACCGTGATCAGATGCGCGCGCTGGTTATTGAAGCGGCGATGCACCAACGGCGTCAGCGTCCGGACCAATTGATAAACCAGCAGGCCCGCCATCAGCGCCGTCAACAGATGCGCCGTCATCACCAGGCCCAGCAGCACAATCATCGACAGCCATGAGGCGACTACAAACATCGATACTTTGGTAACGACCAGGCGCGGCACGGTGGCGGCAGGGAAGGATTTGCCGGTATCGGCCGGCGGCTGAGCGGAAATTTCGGTCTGATCGGCGGGAAGCTTCATTGTTTGCGGTCGGAAAATGTCTGTTGGGCCAGTTTAACAGCAGCTCTGGCGAGTTCATGCCTTATACAACGCCTGCAACACCTATCTGATATCTATTTAGCGCGTATTCAAGCGCATATTCGCTATTTACCTTAATTGTGAAAGAAATCAAAGAATTGTAAGCGTACGGCAAGACGGCTAATAAGCTGGCGTTTGCATCGTTTTTTGCGCTTTCAATGCGGTGGTCGCTGACGTAATATCAAACTTTGTTATAACAAGGCAGACCGATGCACGACAGCGAGCAGCAGACCGCCACGCTTGATCCCTCCGATTGGCGCGTGCTCAGAGAGCAAGGGCACCGGATGCTGGACGATATGTTCGACTATCTTGAAGGGCTGCGCGAGCGGCCCGTATGGCAGCCGATTCCGGACCAGGTTCGGCAGCAATTCACGGAAAATCTGCCGCGCCAGCCGGGTTCGCTGGCTCAGGCGCATCAAACTTTCATGCAAAGCATCCTGCCGTACGCGGCCGGTAATGCGCATCCGGGATTCATGGGCTGGGTGCAGGGCGGCGGTACGCCGGTCGGCATGTTGGCCGAAATGCTGGCGGCCGGCCTGAATGCCAACGTCGGCGGACGCGATCAGGTGCCGCTCGACGTCGAAAAGCAGATCACACAATGGATGCGCGAATTGTTCGGCTTTCCCGAGCAGGCCAGCGGCGTATTCGTCACCGGCACTTCGACTGCCAATCTGATCGGCATTCTGGTCGCCAGAAGAAAAATGCTGGGCGTCGCCGTCCGCGAATACGGTGTGCAAACCGCCGCGCAACATCTGACCGCATACGCCTCCACCGCCGCGCATGGCTGCGTGAAGCAGGCGATGGATGTGGCCGGACTGGGCGAGGAAATGCTGCGCCGTATCCCGATCAACCCCGACGGCACCATACATCTTCCCAGCCTGAGTGCGCAGATTGCCGCAGATCGCGCCGCCGGCCTGCAGCCGTTTGCCGTTATCGGGAACGCCGGCACAGTCGATATGGGGGCCATCGACGATTTGTCGGCCATTGCCGATATCGCGCAGCGTGAAAATATTTTCTTCCATGTCGACGGCGCTTTTGGCGCAATGGCGATGCTGGCGCCGGATCTGGCGCCGCGTCTGGCCGGTATTGAACGCGCCGATTCGATCGGCTTCGATTTCCATAAATGGACGCAGGTTCAATACGATGCCGGTTTCGTGCTGGTGCGGGATGGCGCGCTGCACCTGAGTACCTTCGCGGCGCATGAAAAGACCTATCTGGAACGCGCCGAACGCGGCATGGCGGCAGGCTCGCCATGGCCATGCGACTTCGGCCCGGAACTGTCGCGCGGCTTTCGGGCATTGAAAACCTGGTTCACCTTCAAGGTATACGGCGCCGAAAAGCTGGGCCATATGATCAGTCACAGCTGTTCGCTGGCGCGCCATCTGCAGCGGCGCATCGAAGCCACGCCGTCGCTGGAATTGCTGGCGCCGGCATCGCTCAACATTGTTTGCTTCCGGCTGCGCTGCAGAGAAGAAACATTCGGAACATCGGAGCAGGATTCGGAAGAAATCAATCGCAAACTGTTGTTGGCAATACAGGAATCGGGCATCGCTGCGCCTTCTTCCACCAAAATCAATGGACGCTTCGCAATTCGCGTGGCGCTATTCAATCATCGAAGCACACTGGAAAATGTCGAGGCCTTGCTGGATGCGGTGCTTAAATTCAGCAGCGCCGCCATGGCTTCCTCGCCGATAGCGCCCTCCGGTTCTAAAAAGTAGATAAAAATGTCCATGCAAAATGCCGTTGCTTCTGTCCCTGTCTTTACGCCGGATTCGACCTGCCAGATCGGCATTGCCGCCTTATTGGAGGCAGCTTATCTCGGACACGATATCAAGCCGCTCGGCACGCAACTGATCGAACGCTTGGGCACGCACCCAAACGACGCCAACGCAATGATGGATTTATCGATCATTCTGCAACTGCTCGGCAACGACGCTACCGCCGTCGCCACGCAGGCCGAAGCGATCGGGATGCAGCAGTTGTATCACTTGCCCACGGCGCGCGGCGAAGTCAAATTGCGCGTGCTGGCAATCATGATTGCCGGCGATTTCATGGCGAATACGCCGATTGAATTCATGTTGGGCGATTCCGATGTCGCTCTGGACATTCTCTATGTTTCGGAGGCGCGGCCGCTGCCGCCGGAATTGCCGCCGCATGACGTCTTGTTTATCGCAGTCGGCGAATCGGATCAAAGCCGTTCCCTGCTGCGCAGTTTGACGGCATTTGCCAAAAGCTGGCAGGGGCCTCTGGTGAATCAGCCCGAAAAATGCATCCAACTGTCACGCGACCGCGTCGCGATTCTATTGCAATCGCAGCCGGGTATCTGCGTGCCGATTACGGTTCGCGCAGAGCGTGAAACGATGGTCAATATCGGCAGCGGCAAAAAATCTGCGGCCGACATGCTCGGCGATGGCGATTTCCCGCTGATCGTGCGTCCGGTGGGTTCGCATGCCGGCAAAGGTTTGCAGAAAATCGCGGCATTCGATGAAATTCCCGCTTATCTGCAACAGCAAAACGATGACGCGTTTTACATCTCGCGCTTTATGGATTACCGCAATGAAGACGGGCAATTCAGAAAATATCGGATCGCGTTGATTGAAGGCCGTCCTTTCTTGTGCCACATGGCGATTTCCGACAACTGGATGATCCACTATCTGAATGCCGGCATGTCCGAGAGCGCTGCGAAGCGTGCCGAAGAAGCCGCCGTCATGGAAAATTTCGACACTGTATTCGTGCCGCGCCACCGCGCCGCCTTCGATCTGATCCAGCAGCGTTTCGGCCTGGATTATCTGGCGATGGATTGCAGCGAAACGCGCGATGGCGAACTGCTGATATTTGAAATCGACACCAGCATGATCGTGCATGCAATCGATCCGGCCGATGTGTTTCCTTACAAGAAAACGCAAATGCGCAAGGTATTCGATGCGTTCCGGGCGCTGTTGGTAAAAGCCGCAGGCCGCAAGCATGCTACCTGAGTTGTCGCCGCAGCCGCCGTCGAAGGCAATGCCGCCGCAGGGGCAACTGCAACTGCAACTGCCGCTGCCGTCAACCTCGGCCCTGCTGGTGCAAGGCGGCGATCATCGCATTGAAATACAGCCTGATTCGCAAATCAACAAATACGGCTGCCAACCGTTTCCGGCTGCCGACCGGATCGCGTTCGGTTCATCGACCGCATCGCAGATTTCAGCGCAAGCCTTCAATGCCGCCGACAAGTTGCGCGACCGCATTGCCGCCGCTTTGACCGAGCAGTCCGCGGTCGATATCTACCACAAGGAAATGGCGCGTTTGCGCCTTGAGCTGGCCGGCCTTTGCGGTTTTACCGAATCATTTTCACCGGATGTGATCTTCGCCGCTTCCGGCACCGATGCGCATTTACTCGCGTCGCATCTGGTCGCCGCGCAGGCGCGGCGGGCGCAACGGGCGTTGCGCGTGATCATGGTTAATCCGGAAGAAAGCGGCAGCGGCGTATCGGCTGCGCTGAGCGGGTGCAATGTCGATGCAGACACACTCGCATCCGCACCCGGCAACCAGGTAATGCACGTCTCGATCAGGCATGCCGACGGCGTACCGCGCAGCCCGGAAGAAATCATCGCCGATGTCGATTTGCTGAGCGGCGCCGCGCTTCAATCCGGTCTGGATGTTTTGCTGGTGTTGATCGATGTATCTAAAACCGGTTGCGTGGCGCCCGATCCGCAATTTGCGCGGGCGCTTCGGCAACGTTGGCCGGAGCGCCTGCACGTATTGGTGGATGCCTGCCAATTCCGCATGGAAGCGGCTACGCTGCGGGCTTAT
Organism: Herbaspirillum sp.; assembly: GCA_036500325.1. Classification (GTDB taxonomy): domain Bacteria; phylum Pseudomonadota; class Gammaproteobacteria; order Burkholderiales; family Burkholderiaceae_D; genus Herbaspirillum. Next base: position 51,946 of record DASYCG010000133.1, read on the forward strand.
CTGCAACAGGACTTCATGGTCGCGATGACCGGCTCGAAGTTTATCGGCGGCCCCTCGTTTTCAGCGGCGCTGCTGATACCGCAATCGATCGCTGCATCGATGCGGCCGGCCGGCGTGCCGGCACAATTGAATGGCCATTGCGCGCAAGAAGAATGGCCCGCCGGCTGGCATGTGGAAAAGACGCTGGCGTCCGGCGCCAACATCGGATTGCTGCTGCGTTGGGAAGCGGCGTTATGCGAACTCAGGGCGCTGCAGGCCGTGCCGGGTAAGCAGATCCGGAAATTTCTACAGGATTTCGGGGCGGCGGTGCAACACCGTTTGCGATCCGATCCGCATTTTCAGGCCCTGGCTGCTCCGGAACTGCCGAAGCGCGCGGCTGGACTGGTTCCCGAATGGGACGACCTGCAGTCGATCCATGCGTTTACCTTGCATCGCCGCCTGCCGCAGCCCGGCGCATTGAACAAGCCGGAAGTCGCGGATGTTTATCGGCGCTTGCAGCAAACACGGCACGTCGACGGTTATATTTATTCGGTGGGCCAGCCGGTAGCCTGCGGCAATCGTGAAAACGTCGAGCTTTGCGCCTTGAGGTTATGCGTTAGTGCGGGAATGATTGTGCAGGCTTGCGCCGGGTCGTCCGATCAGAACGATCAGACGACAGAAATGTTGATTGCCAGCGCGATGGCTTGTTTCGATGCGATTGTGGCTTTGATTGCGCTGTCATAGTCACAACGCACACCCGTGATCCAGCAAGACCTCGGCATTCCCACGCTCGCCGCGATCGAAATTGACCGGCGTATCGATCAAATAAAATCCCTCGCTGCCATCGCCGAACTGCGCGCCGGTCAATAACAGCGATTGCGCCGCCATCGCATCGTGCGCGGCGGGGCTCATCGCGGCAGCCAATTTGAATGGATTGGTATCGCCCAGCTCGCTGCCGATCAGCCGCATGATCCAATAGCGATGTCCTTCCAGCACCAACGGCTGCCATTGCATCGGCGCATCGGTTTGATGCGCGCGCAATAATTGCGGCAGATCGGCGCGCAGGCAATCGATGTGTATATGTAATTGCAATTGACTGCGCGCGCTGGCGGAATTGATTTCCAGCCCGATTTGATCGCGTGCCAGCGGTTTGCCCAGCGCGTCGCCGACACGGTAACTTTGCTCCCATGCGTATGCCCAATAATTGGGCGCGTCGGGCAACAACAATTCCGGGCTTTCTATTCCAGTCAGGCGCTGCGTCGGAATCAGCAGAAACTGCCCGGCGCCCACAATATCTTTCAGAATCGCAAAGCCGCGTTCGCGGTCGACCAGCCGGCAAGGGCCGGGATCGCCGTGCGCATTCATATCGGGCACGCATTCCTGATGGACGATTTCCCACAGCTTGTCGGGATTGGCGGCGGCAAGGATCGCGGGCAGTAGAGCGGAAAGCGCGAGAAGGGCGCAGAGCAAGGCCGCGCGCGGCGAAATTTTCATGTTTCAACGGTGTGGGCGAAACCAGCAGGGTACGCAATTTGAGATCGAACGTACATGATTAATATGTCCTGACCGTGACTTGCCGCCAAACTTGAAAATTTGCCAACACCGCGCACGCAGAAGCAGCTAAAAAAGCTACACTTGCCAGACAAAAAGCGATTCGAAAACGAATCGAAAACGATTACGGTCACCAGGGGCATCTTCTTGCATAAGATCGATTCATTGCGTTTTTTACACGCCGGGCGACTCGAAAAATGGTCTGCCGTCTCTTTGCAGACAGTATTGTCAATATTGCTATTTGCCGTCGTATTGATCGTCGGCAGCCTGCTCACCGTTCTCAATTATCAGCGCGGCCGCGATCTGGCCAACAACGCATCGTCCGTCTTGTTCGACCATATCGAACGGGAGATGGCCTTGCAACTGGATGCCTTGTACACGCCGATTTCTCAAATGGTCGACCTGACCATCAGCAATCCGGTGGTCGACGATACAACGCAACAGCAGCGCATGTCGCGCTTGCCGACGCTGGTCGAAGCGATGCAGCACACTGCGGCGCTCTCGGCTATCTACATCGGTTATGCCAACGGCGATTTCTTTCAACTACGGCGGCTGGACGCTTCGGCTTCGCGCATTCTGGATATGCCGGTGCCGCCTCGCGCCGCTTATCTCCTGCAAAGTGTTATTCGACATTCCGGACGTCCTTCAGACGCCGTATTCATATTTCTGGCGAACGATTTGCAAGTACTTTCGACCACGCGTCGGCTCGGCTACGGTTACGACCCCAGACAGCGGGCCTGGTATCTGCAAGCGATGCGGACGCCGATTCAGGTGCAGACCAAACCGTATATGTTTTTCACCACCTCCGAACCCGGCATCACCATCGCGCGCCGCAGCGCCAATCTGGGCGCGGTGGTGGGCGCCGACATTTCGCTGGCCGATTTGTCGTCGATATTGGGCGCGCAAAAAATATCGCCATCGGCCGAACTGGCGCTGGTCGATGAGCATACGTCGGTGCTGGCGTATCAAAAGCCCGAACTGATCAATAAGTCGCAAGATTCGCAGGGCAGATTGCGCATGGCCTTGTTGTCCGAACTGGGCGGCCGGCAGTTTGCCGCGCTGGCCCACAAGATCAGTGAACGTGTATTCGATACCCCATTCCACACCGACATTGACGGCCGTCCCTGGTCTGGCCGTATCAATCCGGTCCGGCTCGGCGGCGAATCGTTTTATCTGGCGATCTCGGTACCGGACGATGAATTGCTGGCCGACGCCCGCCATATGCTCAACTATGGCGTGCTCGTGACCGTATTTTTGTTGCTGGCGGCAATTCCGCTCGCGGCATTGGTGGCATGGCGTTTGGGCTTGCCTTTGCGGCGTTTGGCGCGAGAAGCGCAAGCCATGCAGAACTTCGATTTCAGAAGCGAGGTCAAGGCACGCTCGCGCATCCGTGAAATCGATATGCTGATGTCTTCGATGCACGAAACGCGTTCGACCATCCAGCGCTTCACGGAGATTTCGATCGCATTGGCGGCCGAACATAATCTCGACCGCTTGCTGGAACACATCGTGACGGAAACCATGTCGATCGCCCATGCCGATGCCGGCATATTGTATTTGCTGGACGACGAGCGCAGGCAGGCCTTGCCGCAGTTGGCCAAATGGACGGATCAGCCGGACGATATGCAGACGCAACCCGCGACGCTCGCTATTCATCAACCGGAAAACGCCGATAATCCGCTGTGCCAGACCTTGCTCAACGGCAGCCGGCAAATCCGGATGATGGATGCCGATGCTATGCGCCAGGCGCACTGGCTGGGCGAAGTGCCGGGACATTTGGCCTCCCAGCCACACGCGCACATGCTTGCCACGATTCCGTTGAAGAACCGGCGCGAGGAAACTATCGGCGCCATTCTCTGGATCGGCCCGATGAAAGATGCCGGCACTGAGCTGCATTTATTCGCGTTTCTGGAAGCGTTGTCGGGCGCCGCCGCGATTTCGATTGAAAACAAGCAGTTGATCAAAGCGCAGACCGATTTGCAGGAAGCGATGATACAAATCATCGCCGGCGCCATCGATGCCAAATCGCCGTACACCGGCGGCCACTGCCAACGGGTGCCGGAACTGACCAAGATGCTGGCGCAAGCGGCCTGCGATGCCGAAACCGGGCCGTTTCAGGATTTCGATTTGAACGAAGATCAATGGCGCGAGGTGCATGTCGCCAGTTGGCTGCACGATTGCGGCAAGGTGACCACGCCCGAATTCGTGGTCGATAAGGCGACCAAACTGGAAACCATTTACGATCGCTTGCATGAGATCCGCATGCGTTTCGAAGTCATCAAGCGCGACCGCCGGATCGCCAGCCTGCAGGCGATCTTAAATGGCGCGGACCGCCTGACGGCGGAAGCCGTTTTGACGGAAGAGCTGGCGCAACTGGATGAAGATTTTGAATTTATCGCTTCATGCAATGAAGGGACGGAACGCATGGCGCCCGAAAGCATGCTGCGCGTACAACAGATCGCGCAACGCACCTGGCAGCGCACGCTGGATGACCGTATCGGCATTTCCTGGGAAGAGAGAGCGCGCAAGAACCAGCAGCCGGCCGTGCCTCTGCCGGCGCAGGAAAACCTGCTGAGCGACAGGATCGACCATCGGATAGCGCGCAGCGATCAGGATCGCCTTGCGCCGGACAATATCTGGAATTTTAAAGTACAGACGCCGGAGCTTCTGTACAACCGCGGCGAAATTTATAACCTGTGCATTGCGCGCGGCACGTTGACGGCTGAAGAACGCTACAAAATCAACGAGCATATGATCCAGACCATTATCATGCTGGACCGGCTGCCGTTCCCGCGTCATTTGGCGAACGTGCCTGAAATCGCGGGCGGCCATCATGAAAAAATGGATGGCACCGGTTATCCGAAACGGCTGAAGCGCGAAGAGATGAGCCCGGTGGCGCGCATGATGGCGGTTGCCGATATCTTTGAAGCGCTGACGGCGGCCGACCGGCCTTATAAAAAAGGGAAGAAACTTTCCGAGGCGATCGCCATCATGGTCAAAATGAAGGCGGAAGATCACATCGATCCGGATGTATTCGATCTGTTTTTCGAGACCGGTATTTATCTGGCGTATGCGAAGAAATATATGGAGCCGGAATTGATCGATGTTTTTCCGGTGTAGCCGGGACGGGCCTTATTACAGTTGGAAAAAATCAGGTATCTGCCCATTGACGAAGCAGATTGTGATAACAGCCGATCAGCGTGCGGCGCGCCTGTTCGTCGGCATTGGTCTGGTTCAGTTGCTGGATCGCGTTATCCATATCGAACAGCATGCTGCGGCGGGTATCGTCGCGCACCAGGCTTTGCACCCAGAAGAAACAGCCGGTCCGTATGCCGCGCGTAATCGGCGCTACCGAATGCAGGCTGGTGGCCGGATACAGGATCATGTCGCCGGCCGCCAGCTTGGCCGAATGCATGCCGTAGGTATCTTCGATCTGCAGTTCGCCGCCATCGTAATCGGCGGGGTCGGTCAGAAACAGGGTTGCGGAAATATCGGTACGTAATTTACGTCCGTCGAAGGGATTGATGCGCACGCTGCCGTCGACATGGGCGCCGAACTGCATGCCTTCGCCATAGCGATTGAACATTGGCGGATACACAGTGTTGGGCAGCGCTGCACTGATAAAGCGCGGATGGCGTTCCAGCGCGCTCAGAACGATTTGCTGGCATTGCGCCGCAACTTCCGAGCTCTCGTCGATCTGCTGGTTGAACTTGACCGGTGCGCCCTGATAGCCGGCCGTGACCCGGCCGTCCACCCATGCCGCTCCCGCATTGTCCAGCAATTGACGTACTGCGCTTAATTGCTGGTCGTTGAGTACCTTGGGAACGGCGATGAGCATGAACGGTCCTGATATTTTATTTACATACGATAGTTGACCGACAGCATCGCGGTAGCGCCGGTACCCGGCACCGAACGTCCGCCATCGGACTGAATCAACGCATCGTAATACATTTTATTGGTCAGATTGAACAGATTCAGGCGGACATCGTATTTCGGTTGCGTATAGGCCAGGGACGCATCCCAACGCACGTAGCTGGCAACGGCCACCGAGTTGTCCGTACTGACGAAACGCCCCGATTGATAAGTCGGGCCGGCGCCGACTTCCCAGTTCTTGGCCAGGCGGTATGTAGTCCAGCCGGTGAATGCATGTTTCGGCACGTTGACCGGTACTTTGCCCATTGTTTTATCAGCTGCGGAAGCCTGAATAACTTGTGCGTCCAGATAGGTATAGTTGCCGGTGACTTGCCAGCGCTTGTTGATGCGTCCGGTAGCGCCCGCAGCGACACCTCTGACGCGCACTGTGCCGTCGAGCACGAATACACCTGGGGAAACCTGGCTACGCGCATTTTCTTTTGTGATCTGAAAAATAGACGCATTGGTTGCCAGATCTTCCGAAATGTCCCATTTGCCGCCCAGTTCGTAGGATTTATTCTTTTCCGGATCGAGATTGGTCTGGCCTACCGTGCCGGTCAGTTGTTCCAGCGATGGATTGAACGATGTGCCGTACGACAGGTAATAAGCCTGAGCCGTGGTCGGCTGCCAGATACCGCCGGCGCGCACGCTGAGGAAATTGATCGTCTGGCTGGCGTTGCCGACTACGGTCGAGGATGGCAGCGAGTTCGATACCTGTGCGACGTAGCGGTCTTCGCGCAAGCCTGTTACCAGTTTGAAGTGGTCGTTCAGGGAGATCGTGTCGCCCCCGTATACCGCGATGGTATTGGCCGAGCCGCCTTGCAGGTTGCCAGGGGTGCTGCCGACATTGCTGCTGAATGCGCTATAGGATGGATTAACCACCGGCGCGCAGCCGATGAACGATTGGGTCGTGCTCGGAGCCGCAACATTACAATCGCCGAAACGGTTGGAAGTCTGGTTGTTGTAACCGTCGTGACCCAGTTCCATACCCAGCAGCGTATCGTGGCCGAAACCGCCGAAATTGAATTTTGAGGTCAGTTCGCTCTGATTCGAAATGGAGTAATCGGTCAGGATGCGATCATGCGCCTGGCCATGCACGAACAGGGTCGACAATGGCGCCGAGCTGATCGCACCCGGCAACGGTGTGTAGATACCAGTAAGGGGATCGATAGTACCGATACTCTGCGGCGCTGTTTCACGCGCATCGGTATGCACATAATTGAACTGGGTCATGTTGCGGAACACTGTGTCCGCCGAAAACTTGTGTTTGATCGTGCCGTTCAGTGCGACGACGTCGGAATTGGTGCGATCGCTGTCCAGTCCGTAGGCCGTATTGCGGTCGACCTGCACCGGTGCGCCGTTCAGTGCCGGCAAGCCGTAGTCGGCTTGATCGTGATTATGCTGAATCAGTGCGGACAGCGTGATTTCGGTCGGGGTGCCGATGCCGGTGCCGAAATTGACGGCAAGGCCGTAATCTTCCAGATTGGTCTGGTCGCGGGTACTCGCGTCACCCTTTTGCGTCATCGCCGAAACGCGCACAGCCGAGGTGTCGTTCAGCGGTTGATTGTAATCGGCCGTGACACGCGCCAGGCCGTTGGTAGTGATCGACGCCGATGCCTCTGCCGACTGTTTCAGATTGGCCTTTTTGGTCACCTGATTGATGACGCCGCCGGTTGAACCCCGGCCAAACAGCATCGACGACGGTCCCATCAGGACTTCGACCTGCTCCAGTGCGAAGGTATCGCGGAAGTATTGGCCGCGATCGCGGAAGCCGTCGAGGTAGATATCGGTTTTCGCGGTGAAACCGTTCAAATTGATATTGTTGCCGATCTGGCCGCCTTCGGCGCCGCTGATGGTAATGCCCGACACATTGCGCAATGCATCGCTCAGCGAGGTGGCGCCACGCGATTCCAGCAGCGCCTTGTTGACGACGATGACCGTTTGCGGCACATCATGCAGGTCGGCAGGCAATTTGGTTACGCTGACAGTAGGGCTGTTGAAATCTTCGCGGTTGCCGGTAACGGTGACGTTTTCCATCGTGGCCGGCGCAACGTTGGCAGCGGCGGCTGCAGTGGTATTCGGTGCGGTAGTTTGGGCAAAGACAGGGCTGGCGAATACGGCAAGCAGCGCGGCGGCGATCGGTGTTAAGCGGTTCATTTTTATAATCGGCAAAAGGGCTGCACTGCCGGATTGAACGACGAGCGAACAATCATCGAACAAATAATCGGCTAGCGAAGCAGGGTCTTTGGCTGGCTACTACGATGAATCGATTGGCTGGCTGTGGAAATTTAAATTGTGCAACGAAATACGGGGAAGAAATTGCGCTTGGCATTTCGACCATCGAGATAATAATCGAAAATTGGATGCAGTTGTTACTAAATGCGAATAATAGTCAAAATCATTTAGAAAGTGTCTAAAACCGTGCACACCATAGGTAAAGCCTGTGAAAACGGGGGAAGAAAAGTGCGGAGATATGGCCGGAATGACTGTTTGAATTACTGTTTTTAATGCAGTGCCGGCGCCGGCAAGGAACAGCGCACCGTAAATCCGATAGTGGTGACGCCGTCGCTGCTGTTGGCGAATGTATTGCCGCCATGCATGCTGGCCACGGCTTTGACAATCGCCAGTCCGAGGCCATGGCCGTGCAACTGATAATTGTCGTGGCGCGCTGCGTCGATACGGTAAAAACGGTCGAACAGGCGCGGGATGTGGACTTCCTCGATCGACGTGCCGGGGTTCGATACCCCGATCGCAATCGCCTCGGCCAGCTTGGCGATTTGCACGCGGATATGCGCGCCCGGCGCGGAATGCTGAATGGCGTTTTGCAACAGATTGGTCAAGGCGCGGCGGAACAGCGCTGTTTCGATCTTGGCATCGGCTTCGATATCGCCCACCACGCTGGCGCTGATTTCCTTATCGTCGAGCACGAACTCGAAGAACTCCAGGGTTTTCTGCACTTCGTCGGCAATCAGCGTCTGCGTCAGGCTGGTAGCGGCTTCTCCCTGATCGGAACGCGCCAGGAACAGCATATCGTTGATGATGGAGCGCAGTCGGTCCAACTCTTCCAGATTCGATTGCAGCACATTCTGAAATTCCGGCGCACTGCGTTCACGCGACAAAGCCACCTGCGTTTCGCCGATCAGGTTGGCCAGCGGCGTGCGCAGCTCATGCGCAACGTCGGCGTTGAAGGCTTCCAGCTGCGTGTAGGCATTTTGCATCCGGTCGAGCGCGCCGTTGAAGGCAATGGCCAGATCCGACAGCTCATTGGGCAGCGCCGACAATTCCAGCCGCTCGGACAAGGTTTGCGGACTCAAAGTTTGCGCCGTGGACGACATTTGTTGCAGCGGGCGCAAACCGGTGCGCGCAATCCAGTAGCCGAAAAAAATCACCAGCAGCGTGCCTACCAGCGACACGCTGATCATGGCTACCACAAAAATATGCAGCGTTTCGAAGTACGGCTCGGTATCCACGCCCACCGTCAGCCGCACCGCCGGCCGGCTCTGAAAGGCCGGCACGATTTTGGTCAGGGTGTGCATCGGATATTCCTTGCCCTTGATGCTGAGCCGTCCGATATTGCCCTGGTCGTAATCGAAATCGTGGAGATCGACCAGATCTTTGCCATAGCTGAAGGCCGGATCGTCGCTGAACACCCAAAAGCGTACTTTGCCGTCGGCCGGCGTAATCGAATCGAGTTTGTTGCGCACGCGCGACCAGCGGTCGGCGCTGCCGATGCGGTCCATCATGTATTCGATATCGTTGAACGTGGTGTACAGGCCGTCGCGCTCATGGCGCAGCAATTCACCTTTGATGACGAAATACAGCACGCTGCCGATGACGAAGAACACCACCAGCGCTGCAACCGCAAACATCAACGTCAGGCGGGCCGCGATGGATCGTTTCATGCGTTGTCTCCGCCAATAATGCCGAAGTCGCTGCTGGTGTCGCTGCCGTCGCTATTGCTCGCATTGCCGACGCCGGCCGCGGCACTATCCTTGCGCAGTTCCAGCACATAGCCCATGCCGCGTATCGTATGCAGCAATTTCTGCGGGAAGGGCGCATCGATCTTGCCGCGCAGGCGCTTGATGGCGACTTCGACCACATTCGTGTTGCTGTCGAAATTCATATCCCAGACCAGTTCGGCGATCGCCGTCTTGGACAGGATTTCGCCTTGCCGGCGTCCCATTACCGCCAGCAGCGCAAATTCCTTTGCCGTCAGATCGATGCGGACGCTGCCGCGAAAAGCCTTGCGGCCGAGCAGATCGATCTGCAGATCGCCGATACGCAATTGCGCCGGTTCCTGCACCCGGCCACGGCGGGTCAATGCTTGCAGCCGGGCCAGCAGCTCCAGAAATGAAAACGGCTTGATCAGATAATCGTCGGCGCCTTCGTGCAAGCCCTTGATGCGATCTTCGACGCGGTCGCGCGCCGTCAGCATGATGACCGGCGTCTGCTTGAACGTGCGCAGCGTGCGCAATAGCGCAAAGCCGTCCAGCCCGGGCAACATCACGTCGAGCACGATCACGTCGTAGTCGTTTTCCACCGCCAGATGCTGGCCGTCGATGCCGTTCGAAGCAAGATCGACCGCACAGCCTTGTTCAGTCAAACCCTTGAACAGGTAATCTGCGGTCTTTTGCTCATCTTCGACGATCAGGATTTTCATTGATTCTATTCAGTTGCCGGTTACGTCGGTTACTTCAGTTGCTGCTGTTACTTTTTTTAATGCGTATGCAATTCAGTCACCTGCGGCGGCGGCAAGCCGGTGTTCTTTGCCGCCTTGCGCGCCATCCGCGCTTCCTTGCGGCGCATATACCAGTAATGCGCGCGGTCCAGGTACAAATAGACAATCGGCGTCGTAAATAGTGTCAATGCCTGCGACAAAATCAGCCCGCCGACCATCGCATAACCCAGCGGACGGCGCAATTCCGAACCGGAACCATGGCTCAGCATCAGCGGCAGGCCGCTCAGCAATGCGCACATGGTGGTCATCATGATAGGGCGGAAACGCAGTACGCAGGCCTGATAAATCGCATCTTCCGGCTTCATGCCGTGCTCGCGTTCGGCGGTCAGCGCAAAGTCGATCATCATAATGCCGTTTTTCTTGACGATACCGATCAGCAGAATAATGCCGATCAGCGCAATCACGCTCAGATCGTAGCCGCCCGCCATCAGAATCAGCAAGGCGCCTACGCCGGCCGACGGCAGCGTCGACAGAATGGTCAATGGATGGATGTAGCTTTCATACAGCAGGCCCAGTACGATATACACCGCAATCAGCGCAGCAGCAATCAGATACGGTTGCGACGCCAGCGATTCGCCGAAGGCCTTGGCGGTACCCTGGAAATCGCCGCTCAGCGTTTGCGGCACATTCATTTCCGTCTGCGCCTTCGAAATGGCATCGACCGCCTGGCCCAGCGAAACGCCGCGCGCCAGATTGAAGGAGATGGTCACTGCGGGGAATTGGCTTTGGTGGGCGATCGACAGATACGCGGTCTTGGTGGTATCGATCTTGACGAAGGTCGAGAGCGGAATCTGCTGGCCGTTCAGCGGCGAGGTAATGTACAGCTTGTCGAACAACGCAGGATCGCCTTGCAGGTTCGGCGTGATCTCAAGCACCACGTGGTAACTATTCACCTGGGTGAAGAATTGCGATACCTGACGCTGGCCGATTGCATCGTAAATGGTGGAATCGATCATTGCCGGCGTAATGCCGAAGCTCGATGCACGGGCGCGGTCGATGGTCAGAGTAGCTGTTGCCGCCTGATTTTGCTGGTCGGTCGCCACATCGCGCAATTCATCCAGTTCCTTGAATTTGGCAACCATTTTCGGCGCCCAGCTATTCAATTCGGCCAGATCGGAATCGGTCACCGTGTATTGATATTGGGTACGCGACGAACGTCCGCCGACCTTGATATCCTGGTTGGCCTGCAGGAACAGATTGATACCCTGGACCTTTGCCAATTGCGGGCGCAAGCGTGCAATCACTTCATCGGCGCTGGTGGTGCGGCCATCCTCAATCGATTTCAGGCTGATAAAAAAACTGCCGGTATTGAAGGTGTTGGAACCGGCGCTCATCCCAAAACTGGTGACGTCCGGATCTTTGCGGACGATATCGGCCAGCAGCAGCATGCGCTTGTTCATCGCGCCGAACGAAGTATCTTGCGCCGACTCCGAGAAACCGGAAATGACGCCGTTGTCCTGCTGCGGGAAGAAGCCCTTTGGAATAATGACGAACAGCACAACCGTCGCCGCCAGCGTGGCAAAGAACACCATCAAGGTGATGAACTGATGCCGCAGCACCAGATGCAGTCCGCGTTTATAGCCGTTCAACAATGCATCGAAGCCGTTTTCGAAAAACTGATACAGCTTGCCGTGTTTTTCGTTGTGGGTATTTTTCAGGAAACGCGAGCACAGCATTGGCGTCAGCGTCAACGACACCATGACCGATACCGCAATCGTCAGTGTCACCGTCACGGCAAATTCCCGGAACAGACGGCCGACGATGCCGCCCATCAATAGCAGCGGGATGAACACCGCGACCAGCGAGACTGAAATCGCGATAATGGTGAAGCCGATTTCGCTGGAGCCTTTATAAGCAGCTTCCATCGGCGTCATGCCTTCTTCGATATAACGATAGATATTTTCCAGCATCACGATCGCATCGTCGACCACGAAACCGACGGCAATCGTCAGCGCCATCAGCGACAGGTTATCCAGGCTGAAACCGACGATATACATCACGCCGGTAGTCCCCATCAGCGCCAGCGGCACGGTAATACTTGGAATCAGCGTGGCAGGGATGTTGCGCAGGAACATGAAAATCACCATCACCACCAGCGCGATCGTCAGCACCAGCGTGAACTCGACGTCATTGACCGAGGCGCGGATGGTTTGGGTACGGTCGATCAGGGTATTGATATGAATCGCGGCCGGAATCGCAGCGCGCAACTTCGGCATTTTCGCCTTGATCAGGCCTACGGTTTCGATCACGTTGGCGCCCGGTTGCTTATTGATCGCCAGCAGCACCGACTTGCCGCCGGTCAGCGTATTGTCGGGACCGGCCGCGGCGCCCTTGAAGGCCCAGGCCGACAATTTCATGTTTTCCGGACCATCGATCGCGACGCCGACATCCTTGACCCGGATCGGTGCGCCGTTTTTATAGGCAAGCACCATGTCGTTCCATGGCGCAGCCTTGATCAATTGATCGTTGGTATAGACAGTAAAGGACTGACTCGCGCCATCGACCGTGCCTTTGGGTTGATTGACGCTGGTAGCGGCGACTACCGTGCGGATATCTTCCAGGCTGATGCCCAGCGCAGCAATCTTGGCGGGATCGACCTGAATCCGGATCGCCGGCTTTTGCTGGCCGTGAATCTGCACCAGGCCCACGCCTGAAATCTGGGAAATCTGCTGCGCCAGAATGTTGTCGGCGTAATCGTCGACTTCGGTCATCGGCAACACATCCGATTGCACCGACAAAATCATGATCGCCGAATCGGCCGGATTGACCTTACGGAAGGTCGGCGGACTAGGCAAACCGGTCGGCAACTGGCCGCTGGCGGCATTGATCGCAGCCTGCACATCGAGCGCGGCGGCATCGATACTGCGGTTCAGATCGAATTGCAAGGTAATTTGCGTGGTGCCCAGCGAGCTTTGCGAAGTCATCTGGGACAAGCCCGCAATCAGCGAGAACTGGCGCTCAAGCGGCTGCGCCACGTTCGACGCCATGGTTTCCGGATTGGCGCCCGGCAAGGTAGCCGATACCTGGATCGTCGGAAAATCGACTTGCGGCAGTGGTGCTACCGGCAGCAGCGGGAAGGCGGCGATCCCGACCAGCAGGATCGCAATCGCCAGCAGCGTCGTGCCGATAGGACGTTTAATAAAACCGGCGGATACGCTCACTTGGCCGTCCCCTTTGCGGCGGAAGCTGTGGCAGCCGCGGCTTTCTGCTCCCTGATCTGCACACCCGGTTTCAGCTTGTACTGGCCATCCACCACCACGCGCTGGCCGGTTTCAAGGCCCTTGGAAATAACGGCGGTACCGTCCTGGATCCGCGCCACTTGCACCGGCGTGATCTTGGTGGTGTCGTCAGGCTGGACTACATAGACATAGGTGCCGTCCTGATTGCGTTGAATTGCCGCCGACGGCAGCGTCAGCACCTGTTCGCTGTCTTTCAACAGCAGCTTGACGTTGACATATTGCCCCGGCCACAGCTGATGCTGCGAATTGGCGAAGCGCGCCTTGAGCTGCACGGTGCCGTTGGCGGTATCGATCTGATTGTTCAACAGAATCAGCTTGCCTTCGGCCAGCGGCTGATCGCTGTCGCGCGGCGCCGCGACGACGTTCAGCGTAGCGCCGTTCAATTGGGCGCGGTTGATGGCCGGCACGCTTTCTTCCGGCAATGTGAACAGCACGGTAATCGGATCGATCTGATTGATCACCACCAGACCATTGGCATCGGCGGCGTGCACGATATTGCCCGGATCGACCAGGCGCGCGCCGACGCGGCCGCTGAGCGGTGCGTTAATGGTGGTGAAGCCGAGTTGCACTTGCGCGAAACTGATTTGCGCTTCATCGGTTTTAACCGCGGCGTCAAGCTGCGCCACCAACGCTTTCTGCGTATCGAGTTGTTGTTGCGTGGCGGCGTCCTCCGCGATCAATGTCGTGAAGCGTTGCAGATCGATCCTGGCGTTGGCCAGTTGCGCCTGATCCTTGGCTTTTTGCGCCTGCACTTGCGCCAGCGACGCTTGCAAGGTGCGCGGATCGAGTTCGGCCAGCATTTGTCCGGCCTTCACATCCTGGCCTTCGGTAAAGCCGACCTTGACCAACTGACCGTCGACGCGCGCCTTCACGACCACGCTGGCATTGGCGGTCACCGTGCCCACGCCGACCACATACAGCGGCACGCCCTGGGTTTTTACCAACGCAGTGGTGACCGATGCGGTCGGTGGTCCGGCGACCGGTTTTGGTCCCGAGCGATGCGTGAAATACCAGGCGACGCCGAGCAGCACCACAATTGCCGCGCCTATCAATATGGTCGAACGTTTCACAGGCGGCTTTGTAGGAGGCTTCATAGGAGACTTTACAGCAAGCTTAATAGAAGAAGAGGTAGTCATATCCGTGAACTCATTATCATTATTAGTTTGTAGTGGCGGAAGCAGCGGGCGCGGACGCTGCCGTTGCCGTTGAATTCGAGCCCGGCACCAAAGCCCGCGCAGGCACCGGATCGCCGACATGCCAGCCGCCGCCGACTGCCTTGATCAAGCCCACGCTCGCCACCAATTGACGTCCGGTCAATTGCACCGCGGTGCGTTGGGCCTCCAACGATGCTGCTTGTGTCGTGACCACCGACAGATAGCTGGCGGTGCCGGCGCGGTACTGGCTCAAGGACAGCCGTTCGGCCAATTGCGCCGCTTCGACCGCTTGCGCCTGCACCGCGCTTTCCTGATCCAGCACGCGCAGGGTCGACAGATTGTCTTCAACTTCCTGGAAGCCGCCCAGCACGGTTTGCTTGTATTGTGCGACCGAGGCGTCGAAGGCCGCGGTGGCTTGCGCCGTGCGTGCAGAGCGCAGGCCGCCGTCGAACAAAGTACCGGCCAGCGCTGCGCCCAAAGACCAGACCCTGCTCGGCACATCGAACATTTGGGCAAACGCGACGCTGCTGTAGCCGCCGGTCGAAGACAATGTCAATGCCGGAAAATAGGCCGCCTTTTCCACGCCGATATTGGCATTGGCGGCGGCCGCCAGGCGTTCGGCGTTGGCGATGTCCGGACGGCGCTCAAGCAGATCGGACGGCAGGCCGGTTGGAATCTGCGGCAATTGCGCCTGCATCGCGGTGTCCGCAGGCGCGGCCGGCAAGCTAAAGGCTGCGGGCGCTTTGCCGATCAGGATGGCAATCGCGTGTTCCAACTGATTGCGGGTAGCGTCCAGATCGATCAACTGCGCCTGCGCGCTCAGCAACTGCGTTTGCGCTTGCGCCACATCGGAGCGCTGTGCGATGCCGGCATTGTATTGATCGGTACTTAATTTCAGCGAGCGCGTATAGCCGGCCACGGTCCGCACAAATAAATCTTTCAATTGATCGGTGATGCGCAATTGCAGATAATCCTGCGCCAGCGTGGCCTGAATGCTCAACTGCGCCGCCGCCAGGCTGGCCGCGCTGGCTTGGGTGCCGGCGTCGCCGGCTTCCACCGAACGCCGGATCCCGCCCCAGATATCGGCTTCCCATGATGCGTCCAGACCGACGCTATAGTTATTCTCTAGTTTGGGACCGCTACTGTTGCTATTGGTCTGCGCGCGCTGCACGCCGGCCGATGCGCCCACGGTAGGCCAGAACGCAGCGCGTGCGGCTCGCGCTGCCGCTTGCGCCTGGCGGTATTGTGCTTCCGCGAAACGGATATTTTGATTGGCGGCGCCGGCCTGTGCGACCAGATCGTTCAGGATCGGATCCTTATAGGCTTCCCACCAGCGCTGATTGTTATCTATCTGGCTCGGCTCGGCTTGTTTCCACGGGCCTTGTTCTTTATAGGCGACCGGAACGTCCATCTTCGGAAGCACGTAATCGGGACCGACCGCGCAGCCTGCGAGCATAAAGAAAAGAGGGAGCGCAAGAGGAAACGCGGACCGGATAGCTGTCTTGCCAATCGTCCTGCGTGCGTGCGGGGGAGGTGATGAAAGCGGATGGTCTGGGTGCATTCGAACTTGCTTCAGGCTGAAGGTCGGTGGAAAAACGGACCGGCCATAGCCGATCCGCATGGATTTTCGACCTCACTGTACGCGTCGCTGCTCGACCATATGCTGACGGAAATATGACAATTTTGTCAGTTTCAAACTATTTACGCTTGTAAATTTACGTGTGTTTTAGGCCTGCTTTTATCTTGGCCTTTACTTTACGTCGGCGTTTGCCATCCCAACCCGAGACTTTTCTGCAGGGAAACAAAATCTTTAATCAATTCCGCTTCGCCGGCGATCACATTTTGCTGTGCCGATAAACCGCTGCGTTGACTGTTGTAACGGTCGATCAGGCTGGCGGCGCCGGCCCGGTAGCGTTGCTCGGCGTAGTCGACGCCGCGCGCCGTCATGATCTGCACCTTGGTCAGGCTCTCCAGATTGGCGCGCTGATGGCCGTAGCGGGACAAGGCTGTCTCGGCATCCTTGAGCGCGTTCAAGACTGTGTTCCGGTATTGCGCAGCGACCTCGTCGTAGCCGGCTTGCGCTTGCCGGATCGATGATCTGGTGCGGCCGAAATCGAGGAAATTCCAGCTTAGATAGGGCAGGCCGATCCAGTTGAAATTGTCCTTGCGGAATAAATGCCCGGGATTGCCGGCGGTGTAGCCGATGTCGCCGACCAGGGTCAGCTTGGGAAACAGATTGGCGGTCTTCTCACCGATCTGCGCATTCTTCGAAGCCAGGTTCCGCTCGGCGGCGCGGATGTCGGGACGCTGGCGGATCACGTCGGCGGGGTTGCCGATGGCGACAGTTTCCGGCAGCACCGGCAGTGCGCCCGGCGTTTTCAGGCGATCGTCGAGCGCGCCGGGTTCTTGTCCGGTCAGCACGGCCAGCGTATCCATCGCTTCGCCGATCTGCGCGTCGATCGGAATCAGCGTGGCCTGGGTGGTTTCAAGTTGCGCGCGCAATTGTTCGATATCGGCATCCGAAGCAGCGCCGCGCGCCCGGCGCTGCTCGGACAGCGCCAGCATTTTCTGCTCCAGCCCGGCCGACTGCCTGAGCAGCGCGAACCGCAATTGCTTATCGCGCAGGTCGATATAAGTTTGCGCAACTTCGGCGGCCAGCGATACATGCGTATCGTCCAGATTGGCCTGGCTCGCTTCGGCATCGGCGGAAGCGGCTTCGACTGCGCGTTTCACGCCGCCGAACAGATCGGCTTCCCAGGTGGCGTCGAAACCGACGTTATATAACTGCAGCGGGCCGCGTCCGCTGCTTTGCGGCCCTTGCGCGCTTTGGCCGCTCTGATCACTTTGATTGTTCTGATTGCCTGTGATGGAGCCCAAAAGCGACGTATCCGGCGAGCGCATGCGCAGCGCCAATGCACTTGCGGTGCCGTTCGGCAGGACGCTTTGCTGTTGCTGCTTGAGACCGGCACGGGCTTGGCGCAGCCGGGCTTGCGCAATATGGATATCGGGTGAATTGGCGATGGCGGTTTCGATCAGCGCGGTGAGTTGTGCGTCGTGCAGGCTGAGCCACCAATCGGCTACGGCCGGCGCGGCGGCCACGCCCTGTATCGGCGCGCGCCTGAACTGTTTGGCTGCGGCAGCGTTGGGCGCTACCGTTGGCGCGCCCTGATAATCGGGGCCGACCACGCAGCCGCCAAGCGCTGCGATGCAAACCAGGGATACGAACCGAAGAGCGGCCGAAATGAAAATAGAGCAGCAAGCCGAGAAGCATTCGGAGAAAAATTTAGAGAAGGATGGCGACATGATGAATTCTCCCGATTTTCAATGCGCGGACATGGCGCCGGTGTCGGGCCTGGGTTTTTTCAGGAAAAAGGTCAGCGGAATGCAGCACAGCATGACGATACCCAATATATAAAACGTTTCGCCATAAGTAATCACCAGGCCTTGCTGCACGGTCTGCAACGCCAACTGGCCGCTTGCCTGCAATTTGGCATAGGCCATATCGCCGCTGCGCTGAAATAAATCGGCGGCCACCCCGGCAATGCGATCTTGCGTTGCCAGCGAATTGGCGGTGATGGCTTCGCGCAGCGTCGAGGTGTGCAGATTCGAACGGCGGTCGATGAAGGTTCCCAGCAAGGCCAGGCCGATCGAGCCGCCGATATTGCGCGCCATGTTGTACAAGCCGGCGGCGTCGCCCGACTCCTCGGCCGATACCGCGGCCATCGATGCCTGATTGAGCGGCATCATGCAAAACACCAATCCGAAACCGCGCAATATCTGCGACCAGGTAAAATCCGGTCCGGTCGATTGGGCCGTTACTTCAATATTGAGCATGCAACTGGCGGCAAAGCAGACCAGCCCCACTGCCACCAGCGAACGCACACTGAATTTTTGCAGCAGGCGCGGCAGCAGCGGCATCATCAAAAAAGCGGGAAGGCCGGACAACAGCATCACAAAGCCGGATTGCTCGGCGTTATAGCCGGCGATGTTGCTGAGAAATTGCGGCAGCAGATACAGCACGCAATACAAGCCGGCGCCGACCACGAGAACGATCATGATCACGCTCGCATAGTTTTTATTCAACATCAGTTTCAGTTTGATCACCGGATCGGGATTGCGCATTTGCGCAACCGCCAGCGCGATGAAGCCCAGCACGCAGAAAATACTGAGTATCGTGATGTAGCTCGATTCGAACCAGCGCTCGCGCTGTCCTTCTTCCAGCACGATGGTCAGGCAACTCAGGCCGGTGGCGAGGCCGGCGATGCCGAGCCAATCGGCGTTGAGGAACAAGGGCCAGCGCACCTGTTCTTTTTCCAGGCCCATCACCAATAGCACCATCAATGCGGCGCACACCGGCAAATTGAGAAAGAAACACCAGGCCCAACTGATGTTTTCCGCCAGCCAGCCGCCGATGACCGGACCCAGCATCGGTCCCAGCAACACGATGCAGCCGAAGGCTGCCATGCCGATCGGCATCTGATGCTTGGGCAAGCGCGTGGCGATAATGGTTTGCGCGGTCGGAATCAGCGCACCGCCGGTAAAACCCTGGCCGACGCGGCCGATAATCATCTGCGGCAGATTATTCGCCAGGCCGCAAACCATTGAAAAAACAATAAACAGCGCAGCATTGGAAATCAAAAAATTGCGCAAGCCGAAAACCCTGGTCAGCCAGGCGGCGAGCGGAATCATCACCACCTCGGAGACCAGATAACCGGTGGAAATCCAGGTGCCTTCGGTACCGGTGGCGCCGATCTCGCCTTGAATTTGGGGCAGCGCAGTATTGGTAATCGAGATATCCAGCGTGGCCATCAGCGCGCCCAATGCGCCGGCCGCAACGGCGATCCAATCGTTGAGGCCGGCGTCGGGCTGCCGGCCCGCGTTTTCCGTGTTTGTATTACTCATCGGGCAATCCTTACAACGCTTGCTGATTTTCTCGCTGCCGGTCTTGTTGTTTTTCCTGTTCCTTGATTTGCTTGACGTCATCCTTGCCGCTGCGCGTATCCACCTCGACCGTCACCGAAAGCCCGGGCCGCAATACGCCGCGGGTTTTTTCGGTGGCATCGATTGCAATGCGCACCGGAACACGCTGGACGATCTTGGTGAAATTGCCTGTCGCATTTTCCGGCGGCAGCAATGCGAATTGCGAACCGGTGCCCGGCGAAAAGCTTTCGACCCTGCCGTGCAGATCGACACCGGACAATGCATCCACGTGAATCGTCGCCGGCTGGCCGGCGCGCATATAGCCGACCTGGGTTTCCTTGAAATTAGCCACCAGATACATACCCTGTATCGGCACGATCGACATCATGCGCGTGCCCGGCTGCACGAATTGCCCGACCCGCACCGATTTGTCGCCGACACTGCCGTCGACCGAACTGACAATGGTGGTGTCCTGATTGTCGATGCGGGATTGAGTCTCGCTGGCCTGCGCCGCTTCCATCTGTGCATTGGCTTGCTGGATTTGCGCCTGCGTCACGACGATTTGCTGTTGCGCGGAGCTGACCGAAGCGACAGCTTGCTGCAACTGCGCGCGCGCCTGCGCCTGTTCATTCTTCAATTGCGCCAGATGCTCGGGCGCATCCGCGCCGCTGGCGGCCAGCGGTGCATAACGCTCGACTTCACGGTCGGCGTGGGCAGCGGTGCTTTGCGCCGCGGCCAATTGCGATCTGGCCTGTTGCAGGCTGGATTGCTGTTGCGCGGCTTGCGCTTGCGCTTTGGCGATGTCGGCTTTGCGCCCATCGATGTTGGCGCGGGCCTGATCCAGCGCGGCCTGATATTGCCTGCCGTCCAGCGTCACCAGCGGCTGGCCGGCCTTGACCGCTTGATTGTCGGCGACATACACGGCGCTGACATAACCGGAAACCTTGGGCGAAACGACCACTGTGTCGGCCTTCAGATAAGCATCGTCGGTCGATT
Organism: Herbaspirillum sp.; assembly: GCA_036500325.1. GTDB lineage: Bacteria > Pseudomonadota > Gammaproteobacteria > Burkholderiales > Burkholderiaceae_D > Herbaspirillum. The sequence goes on from DASYCG010000133.1 coordinate 72,435, forward strand.
CGAAAAAACGTCCGGTCACCCACCACCGGATAAAAAACAGCAGGCCGAGCACCAGCACCACGATGCCGGCAATGATCAGGATGCGCTTCAGGCGGCGCTTCTTCTCCGGGCTCGGCTGTCGCCTGGCTTTGGCCGCATCAGAATTTGCATTTGCATCCGGCGCGGCGGACTGGCTGTTGTCGCCGTTATTGGCCGGCGTTTCTTCTGCGTTTTCAGACATGCTTGTTTCCCATATCACTATTGGAAATAGTGACAGGTATTCTCGGTATCGGTTCAAAAATGTTGCCTGATGGCGCCTTAGCTGAACCTGAACTAGTTATCGATGCTGGCGATCAGGGGCAAATGATCCGAAGCCACGCGTGCCAACGGGGTGTTGTGCACATTGACCTGCAACAGCCGATGGCGCGGACGGATCCATATCCGGTCCAATGAAAAAATCGGCCAGCGCGACGGAAACGTGCGGGGCGCCGGAGCAGCTTGAAAATGGGATACCAGCCAGCGCAGCGAGCGGCCCCAGATAAACCATTCGTTGACGTCGCCCATCAAGATGACCGGCATGCGATCGGTATCGAAGGCTTGCAGCAAGCGCCGTATCTGTTCGCGTCTTTCGGCCGGGTTGAGGCCGAGATGGGTGGCCACTATCCGTAGCGGATTGCCGTCGCAATCGATGTCGGCATCCAGTGCGCCGCGCGCTTCGCGGCTGCCGAACGACAAATCGATGGCGCGCGTGCCGCGTATCGGATAGCGGCTCAGTATCGCATTGCCGTAGCGGCGCCGCGGGCCGTCTTCGGTCGGCCCTTCAACCGCATGGAAACCGGTCGCGTCTTGCAGCAGGGCCAGCACATCGGCGCCGGCCGACCCGCCAAGCGGCACCTCTTGCAATGCGATCACGTCGGCATTTATTTCCTGTAATACGGCGGCGATGCGCTTGGGCGCAAAATGGCCATCAGTGCCGATTGCGCCGTGGATGTTATAGGTAACCACGGTCAGCGTCATCGGCCGGCCCCGTTGGATTGAATAGGCTGGCGCGGGGCAAGCAGGCGCTGCAGGCCGAAGGCCAGCGCGATCAGTAATAGCGCCAATAGCACCAGTACAGAGATCGTTGCGAAATTGGGATGGCGCACTGCCTGGGCAAGGTTATGTGAAAAAACAACTGTCAGGACGATGCCCGGAAACATGCCCAGCATGGTGCCGATCAGATAATCGCGCAGACGAAGCTGCGATGCCCCGGCCGCCACATTGATGACGGTGAAGGGCGCTATCGGCAATAGCCGCAGCACGGTCATCGCCATGATGCCGCGCTTGGCAAAACGTTCATTGAACCGATTCACGCGCTGGCCCAGCATATGGCGCAGGGTGTCGCGCCCGAGCCAGACGCCGAGCGCGAAGCCGATGGCGGCCGTCAGCATCGTGCCGGCCATGGCATATAACGCGCCATAGAATGGGCCGAATACCACGCCGCTGACGGCAATCAATAAGATCACCGGCACCATGAATGTCGCGGCGACGACAAACGCCAGGATGACGATCAGCGGCGTGAACGGCAGCGCCTGTCGGTCCAGACTGCGCGCCGCCTCGATCAGCGATGCCAGATTGATCCAGTCGTGCAACGGCGTGAAGCGCCAGGCCAGCGCGATTACCGCCAGCATCACCGCTAAAGCGCCAAGCCCGATCAGGCGGCGCGGCGCCGGCTTGCGTACCTCGTCCGGCACGAACTGCGCCACCAATTCATCGGCATCGATCGGACGTTCCGGATCGAACACCGCGAGCTCCGGCGCCAATGCATCGATCTCAGGTAGCGGCGCGGGATCCAGCGGGAGCATCGTGCGGCCTTCGCTTTGCAATGCAGCCACCGCGGCGTGCAGGCTGTGGTACTGCGCGATCGTGCCGGCGACCGTTTCGGCGGCGACATTTAAATGCTCGGCCAGTAAGCGGTTGCGCATGGCGGCGATGGCTTTTCGCATGCGCGTTTGCTGCGCCTCTCCGCCCTGCGCTTCAATGATCAGATTGCATTCGGTATCGAAGGCCATGGAACGATTGCTCATATTGGCCGAGCCGACGCAAAACATATCGTCGTCGACGGCAAAGATTTTGCTGTGGACATTCAGGCAAACATCGTTCAAATCGGGTAGATGCGGGCAATACATCCGATAGCGCCCATGGCGATCGGCTGCCTTGAGGCGTTGATGAATACGGGCGCGCAAGCCGCCCATGGTGGCCTGTTCCAGCCAGCCGCTTTGCAATTGCGGCGATATCACCATGATTTCCGGCGCATCTTCGCCGTTCAGCCTGGCCGATAGCGCCTCGCTGAGAACGTTGGCGGTGAAATATTGATTTTCGAAGAAAAGAAAATGGCGCGCGTGGGCGATTGCATCCAGATATAGCTGACGGATTTCATAGACGCCGCTGCGGCCGAGATACGCCGGTTCGGTGCGCGCGATGCCAATACTGAAATCGCTCAGATCGGGTTCGCAGGCGGCAGGCCAGATATCGTGTTCAAGATTGTTTGCGGATTCTTTTTTCGATGCGGCTTCAGATGGCTTGGATGGTTTGGACCGTTTGATAGACTTGCCGCCGGCACGTTCCCAGCGGATTCGCGCCAGTTCGCCCAATGCGGCAGCGGCGTCGCCGTCCAGCATTGCCTGCACATCGTGAAATGGCGGGTAGGGTGTGCCCAGCGGATCGTAGCGCAACGGATGCTCGGCGGCATGCTCAGGCGTATCCCAACGGCAGCGGGTCAGATCGAGGCCGCCGACAAACGCCAGTTTGTCGTCGATGACGATTACCTTCTGATGATGTGAAGCACCGACAGGATGGCGCGCATCCATACAGTAGGACAAACGGCGCTGGTTTCGCCAGCCGAGTTTATATACAGGCAACCATTCGCGTTCCAGCGCGTACAGCATGGCGAAATCCCAGTTGAGAATATGAATATGCAGATGCGGGCGCGCTGCGGCGACTGCGTGCAGGAAATCGCCCAGAGCCTCCGGGAACCCGTCATCGGCGCCCGCAGGCGTCAATAACATCCGGCTGTCGATATCCCAGCCGAGGATGAAGACACTGCGTTGGGCCTGCGCGATTGCTGCGCGCGCGGCGCTGAAATAGGCATCCGCATCGATCAGCAGTTTGAAGCGCCGGGTATGTTCGATGCGCCAGCAATTCCGACCTGGACTGAGGAGCGGGGAACGGCCGGATTCAGGGCCGGTTTGCTGCTCTGGCTGGTGATCCGTTTTTGGGCTTGCCTCGGCTTGCATCGGCGATTCTCCCGTTCGTATTCCTTTTCGATGGGAATCGGCCGTAAAGGTTTCCTACTGGAGCAGATTGAAGGAAGGAAGAAGTAAGAAGCATCCGCGCTGAACGGCGGATGCGAGGGAGAATATTTTCAGACTGGCAGCGGATAAGGCGGCTGTCTTAATTGAAATCGGTAGAAAGAGAAACGTCCTTCCATTCGGTTATTTCCGCTTGCAGCGCCTGCAGTTTTTCGCTCACCAGCGTGAAGGCGTCCGTGCCCAACAACAGATGTGCCGGCGGGTTGGCTGCTGCGACGAGCTGCAGGATGGCATCTGCCGCCTTGGCTGGATTGCCCGGTTGTTTCCCGCTGATTTCCATGCGCCGCTTGCGCAGCGGCTCGAATACCGCATCGTAGTCGCCGATCTTGCGTTCGGTGCGCACTAATGAGCGCCCGGCCCAATCGGTACGGAACGAGCCCGGCTCGACCGCGGTGACGTGAATCCCCAAGGCCTTGACTTCCTTGCCCAGGGATTCCGAAATGCCTTCCAGCGCAAACTTGCTGCCGTGATAAACGCCGACGCCCGGAAACGTCGTGAGGCCGCCCATCGATGTGATGTTGATGATGTGACCGCTGCGGCGGCTGCGCATGGCGGGCAGCACCGCTTGCATCATGGCGACGGCGCCGAAGACATTGACCTCAAACTGGCGCCGGATATCGTCCATTGATGATTCCTCCAGCACGCCTTCGTGACCATAACCGGCGTTATTGATCAGCACATCGATCGCCCCGATTTCGCTTTCGATCGCCGCTACCGTCGGTGCGATGGCTGCGATATCGGTGACGTCGAGAATCTTGCCGATTGCGCGTCCCGGGCTCAGGCGATTGAATTCGGTCAGATCGATTTCGTTGCGCAGAGTGCCGACCACACGGTGGCCGGCAGCCAGGGCCGCTTCGGTAATAGCACGGCCGAAACCGGATGAAACACCGGTGATGAAAAATAATTTCGATTGTGTCGATGATGATTGCGTCATTTGTTGCTCCAGGCGGATAAAAACGATGAAAACGGGATAAAGGGGAATTACCTCGATGTGCCAACAGAATAAGCCGTCTTATAATTTTCTGCTGTGGGCGCAGGCTTGTGGGTAGCGCCGGCACGCTCGGCAGTTTCCGGCCGGCTTCGCGGCTGCCGCAAAAACGTGTAAAAATGCCGTAAATAAAAAAATCGAAAAATATCGAAAAATATGGAGACCTTTCAATAGTCATGAACGATTCTGTAGATTCCCTGGATTTGGTGTCGCCCGCGGATGCCGTGCTGCCAAAGGCGGACGCCGATCTTGCCGTCGGCTTATGGGAGCTGGCCGTTACTTTTTCTTATATCGGTTGCACCACCTTCGGTGGCATGTGGGCCGCATCGCAAAAGCTGGAAACCATTTTGGTGAACGAAAAAGGCTGGCTTAACGAAGAGCAGCAGCAAACGCTGATGGTCGCCGCCACCTTGATCCCGGCGCCGAAGTTCCTTGCCTTCGGTAGTCTGGTCGGCTTCCGTTTGCGCGGCTGGCTGGGTAGTATCGTGACGGCGCTGGCACTGGTGGCGCCTGGCTCGGTGATGGTGCTGGCCGGTGCAGTTCTATTGAATCCGGACACCATCGGCGCCGCGCTGGTACCGCTGAGCAGGGCGGTTCAAATCGGTGTGATCGGCGTGCTGCTGGGAAACGCCTTCCATCAACTGAAAAGCGGCAAGGTAAAAGGGCGCAACAAGGTGATCGGCATCGTTCTTGCGCTTGCGGTAGCAGGCTCGTCGATGGCGGGTGTGCCGTTGCTGGCGGCAGCCGGAGCAGGATTCCTGATCGGCGCGTTCACCTTGCGTAACGAACAAAAGGAGCGCAAGGACGGCAGCAAGGAGGCCGGAAAATGACGACGGAAACAGTTGGATTGGCACAGATATTCATCGTCGTCTTTCTCAGCAGCCTGTTCTCGATCGGCGGCGGCAACGGCGCCACCGCCGTGATTCAGGATCGCTGGGTCGGCCATGGTTTGCTGGATGCCGGCCTCTTTTCCTGGTCGATCGCGCTGAGCTACCTCAGCCCCGGTCCGAAATGCGGTTTTCTGGCGGCGGTGGGTTATTACATGTACGGCGTGCCGGGTGCGTGCGCCGCTATTCTGGGTATTGCGATTCCGACCTGCTTTGGCGCAGCGGCCGTTTCCTATGCGTTCAGGAAAATCGAGCCGGTCATCAAATTCATCGCGTTGCCGGCCTGTTTCGTCGTCGCCGGCATGATCGCTGCGGCCGCTTGGGATATGGCGGCGCCGATGCATTTGAATGCGTATGAAATTGCTGCCATCGTCGCGATTGCCGTACTGGTCGGCTGGCGCAACCTCGATCCGGTGATCGTGGTGTTGGGTTCTGCCGCGGCCGGCTTGGGTTGGTGGTATTTCACGAAAATTTAGAGCAATGGTCACGACAAGGCTCAAGACAAGGGATCACGACAAAACCGGCGGCACCGATTGGCAATAATGAATGAATTGCTCCAGTCCGGCGGACAGGAATTTCTTCTTGTGGTGCACCAGATAAAAGCGCTGGGACAATTGCGGTATCGGCGTATGCAGCACCACCAACCGTCCCGCCGCGAGCATATCGGCGACTACCCATAGCGAGAGGCAACTGATGCCGAGGTTTTCGACCACGGCGCGCTTGATCGCTTCGGCATTGCCGAAAGACATGCCCAGCTTCAGATGGTGCAGGTAAGGCAGCAAAACCTGCTCCACCACTTCGCGCGCGCCGGACCCCGGTTCGCGCAACAGCCAATCGGCATTCCTCAAATCCTTCAAATGAATCCGCCGCAGCAATTGTTGCTGCGCCAGCGGATGATTCGGCGCGCTGACGATGACGAGCTCGTCGACCAGCCATGGGATGACGACCAGTTCCGATTCATGGCATGGGCCTTCGATGAAGCCGATATCGACTTTGAAATTAGCGACTGCCGAGGCAATTTCGCTGGTATTGCCGATATGGACTTCAACCGTGGCGGCCGCCACCTTTTCGCGATAGCGCGCAATCAGCGGCGGCATGACATAGTTGCCGATGGTGGTGCTGGCCCCGGTTTTGAGGGCGCAGGCCGCCGAATCGCCGCCGGCCGTGAATTGACTTTCGATGCTCAGCGCGCCATCGAGCAGCGAGCGCGCCTGCGGCATCAGCAGGCGGCCGTTATCGTTTAACACGAGCCGCTTCCCGACCCGATCGAATAATTGCGTATTCAACAGACTCTCAAGTTCGCTGAGCGCCGCGCTGACGGCCGACTGCGACAGCGAAATACTCTCTGCCGCTGTCGTGGTGCCGCCGGTTTGACCGATGGCGGTAAAAATCTGGAGTTGCCGAAGTGTGAGGCGCATGATGTTTTATCGATCAAATTGATTAAATTCTATCGATCAGGTAAGTAGATGATAGAAATATAATTTGTTTCGCAAATAGTTGCCAGCAGTTTAAAGTCAATGCGTGCGACGTTGCGAACAGTGGCGCTGCGATACCTCGATAGAAGGTCAAGCAATAAAACCAAGGAGGCTTCAATGAAATTGGTTCATCGGCTGCAGTCAGGTTTTGTTTCATGTTTTGCTTCACATATTGCGTCACGTCTTATTTCGCGTTCTGCACTCGGATCTTTGTGCGTCAGTTTTCTGTTGCCGGCAGCGGCGAACGCACAAGCCATCCAAAGTACCCCGGTTCAGCCGCCCGCCATCGCCGAATTGGCGCAAATGAAAGGCCCGGATTACCTGAAACAATTGATTGAAGGCGCCAATCGGGAAGGCACGCTTAATCTCTACACCTCCATGACCGCGCCGACCGCGGCCAAGATGAAGAGCGATTTCGAACGCCGTTATCCCGGCATAAAGATCAATCTCTGGCGCGCCAGTTCCGAAGCGCTGCTGCAACGCACGGTGACCGAAGCGCGCGCCCAGCGCTATACCGTCGACGTGGTCGAAACCAACGGTCCGGAAATGGAAGCCATCCATCGCGAGAATCTGTTGCAGCCGGTGAATTCGCCGCGCTTCCAGGATCTGATCCCGCAGGCTGTCATGCCGCATCACGAATGGGTTGCAACGCGCTTGAACCTGTTCGTCCAGTGTTTCAATACCAAACTGGTCAAGCGCGAGGATTTGCCAGCGACGTTCGCCGATCTGCTGCAGCCGCGCTGGAAGGGCAAGCTCGGTATCGAAGCGGGCGATTCCGATTGGCTGATGAGCGTGGCCGAACGACTCGGCGAAGACAAGGCGCTCAAGCTGTTCCGCGATATCGTCGCCACCAACGGCATCACGGTGCGCCACGGTCATGCGCTGATGGCCGATCAGGTGATTGCCGGCGAGATTCCGCTGGCGCTGGATTGCTACAACTTCAAGATCGATCAGGATCGCAAAGCCGGTGCGCCGGTCGACTGGATTTCGATCGGTCCGGTGATGGCGCGCCCGAATGGCGGCGGCGTGGCGCGCCATGCGCCGCATCCGTATGCGGCATTGCTGTTCTACGACTACATGATTTCAGATGCACAGCCGCTGCTCACCGGGCTTGAACTGGTGCCGGTCAGCACTAAAATCGAATCGCCGCTGAAGGGCCGCCAGGTGCAATTCGTCGACCCCAAACGCGCACTCGATGAGCAGACCAAATGGGACAAGCTGTTCAATGAAATTTTTGTGTCGAAAAGCAAGTAAAGCATCAAACGCAAATGCAAATTAGAAATCGTTTCATCAATAACTAACCACGGAGATTCAAAGATGCGCGTATTAAGCAATGAAGACATCGATCAATTATTGACAATGCCGGAATGCATTGAAGTGCTGGAAACAATGTATGCGGATTATGCGAACGGGCAGGCGCTGCTGGTGCCGCGCATCGATAACATTTCGCCGGCCACCGAGCCGGGCGCCTATTACGGTTTCAAGCAAATGGGCGGCGCCTGGCCGCGCCGCGGCGTGCAGGCGCTGCGGATCAATTCCGACATCATTACGCATCCGGTCATCGCCGGTAAGCAACGTCGCGTGAAAGAGCCGAAAGCCAACGGCCGCTGGGTCGGGCTGGTGTTCATGTTCAGCAGCGAAACCGGGGCACTGATCGGCATTTTCCCGGATGGCGCGATGCAGCGCATGCGCGTGGGTTCGGCCAATGGCATCGCGCTCAAGCATCTGGCCCGCAAGGATTCGAAAACCCTGACCATTATCGGCACCGGCTGGCAGGCAGGCGGCCAGTTGATGGCGGCGCTTGCCGTGCATCCGTTCCAGAAAATTCGCATCTTCAGTCCGCGCGCGGCCAGCCGCGAAGCCTTTGTCGCCGAATCCAAAGGACGCTATCCGAATCTCGAGATCCTGAACATCGATAACGCCGAGGAAGCGGTGCACGGCGCCGACGTCATCATGGCCTCGACATCATCGATGGTGCGGGTATTGGAGCCATCGTGGCTGAAGCCGGGCATGCACGTCAGCTGCATCAAATCGCAGGAAGTCGATCAGGAACTGCTCGACGCCACCGATCGCGTGATCGTGCACGTCTCCGCGCAACCGAAGAATTACGAAAATATCATGGCCGGCACGCCGAACGTCAATCCATCGCATGAATCGGGCTGGTGGACCAAGCCGGGCAACAAATTCAAGGAATACAAGGAATTGTCGCAACTGGTGGCCGGCATTGTGCCGGGACGTGAAAATCCGGACGACATCACCTGTTTCGTGAACAACGTAGGGATCGGCTTGCAGTTCGCCGCAGCCGGTGCGTTGGTGTTGGACAAGGCGCGCAACATGGAGATCGGCCATGAATTGCCGGACGAGTGGTTCTCCGAGAACGTGCATCCATGATGCCTTAGTTTATCGATCGCTCTAGATGGGATAAGATTTTGCGCAAGCGGGACAAGCGAGCGGGACTGAAACAATAATCGAAACCCATTGGAGACGACACATGCGCGTACTGAGTAATGAGGACATAGACAAGTTGCTGACCATGCCGGAATGCATAGAGGCACTTGAGGAAATGTATCTGGATCATGCCAACAGCCAGGCATTACTGGTACCGCGCATCGATAATATTTCGCCCGCCACCGAGCCCGGCGCCTACTATGCCTTCAAGCAAATGGGCGGCGCCTGGCCGCGGCACGGCGTGCAGGCGCTGCGCATCAATTCGGACATCATCACGCATCCGATCGTCGCCGGCAAAATGCGCCGCGAGAAAAAACCGAAGGCCAACGGACGTTGGGTCGGCCTGGTATTCATGTTCAGCAGCGAAACCGGCGCATTGATGGGAATTTTTCCGGATGGCGTCATGCAGCGCATGCGCGTCGGCGCGGCAAGCGGCATTGCGTTCAAGCATCTGGCGCGCAAGGATGCCAAAACGCTGGCCATCATCGGCAGCGGCTGGCAGGCCGGCGGCCAGTTGATGGCGGCGCTGGCTTTGCAGCCGTTCAGTCAAGTGCGCATTTATAGTCCGCGCGCAGAACGCAGGGCGGCGTTTGTGGCGGAATTCAAAATACGCCATCCCGGCGTTGAATTCCTCGATATCGATAATGCGGAAGAAGCGGTGAAAGGCAGCGACGTCGTCATGGCGTCGACTTCCGCGCTATCGCGGGTGCTGGAACCGGAATGGATCAAGCCGGGCATGCACGTCAGTTGCATCAAGCCGACTGAGATCGATCCGGCCCTGGTCAAGCTCTGCGACCGCGTGGTGGTGCACGTGGCCAAGGAAGCCAAATTGCCGGACAACATCATGCCGAATACGCCGAACGTCAATTCGGGCGACGAGACGGGCTGGTGGACGCAGCCGGGAGCGGCGCTGAGCCAGTACACGGAACTGGCGCAACTGGTGGCAGGCACGGCGCCGGGACGGAAAAGTCCGCAAGAGATTACCTGCTTCATCAACAACGTCGGCATTGGCCTGCAATTCGCCGCCGCCGGGGCGCTGGTGCTGGAGAAGGCGCGCAGCCTGGATATCGGGCATGAGTTGCCGGACGACTGGTTTTCGGAAGACGTGCATCCGTAAAAAATTTTACCTTCGAGGTGACCCTTCGACAGGCTCAGGGCGAACGGGGTTTGTGAAAATCTAGAAAAAACCCGTTCGCCCTGAGCCTGTCGAAGGGTCACCGCAACGGGCAAAACTTAAAGGATTTTAAAAGTACCCGCACAAAGTCTGAAGAACCTGAAAATCAGGCGCGCGGCACGAAGCGCATTGCAGCCGAATTCATGCAATAGCGTAATCCGGTCGGTTTCGGACCATCGTCGAATACATGCCCCAGATGGGCGTCGCAAAGGCGGCATGAAATCGCATCGCGCTGCATGCCGAAACTGCGATCGCTTTGCTTGACGATATTCAACGCCGAGATCGGCTGCCAGAAGCTCGGCCAGCCGGTCCCGGATTCGAATTTCGTCTTTGAATCGTACACCGCCGTGTCGCAGCAAATGCATCGATACAAACCGTCGGCGTGATTTTTCCAGGTTTTGCCGGTGAAGGGCGCTTCCGTGCCGGCCTGGCGCGTGACCTGATACTCGATGCCGGAGCCCAATTGCTTGCGCCACTCGGCGTCGGTTTTCACCAGCTTGGGAACGCGTGCGGTTTTTTCGCTTTTACCGGCGGCAGAAAAATATTCAATGCTGACGTCGGCGGTTTTGGCATCCGGCAGCGTGGCGGCGACCGCCCTGCCAAGCAGGCTGTTGGCAAGCGCGAAGGCCATGCCGTATTGCAGGACAGCACGGCGTCCCGGTTTTGTTTCGGCGTCGTTTTCAGGCTTTGCCTTATTACGCGACGATGCAGTTTTATTCGATGACATCATGATGGGCTCCTTAGCCGAAGGTAAAAGCGAACGCCTGCGCGCCGCCGTCCGGGAATTCGATGGAAAAAGTATGTTCGCCGATATTGCTTATGTTGTTTGCGTCGCTGGATTGTCGAATCAATTGATATAGGCGCTGTTCGGTAACGATGCCGTTGCCGTCTGCATCGGTATCCACGCCGTGGTTGCCGGCGGGTGCGACGCCATCCAGCAATACGCGGAAGCGCACCGGTTTGCCGTTGGCGGCAGGACCCAATACCAGATGCAGATCGCGGGCATGGAAACGGAAGGCGATTTTTGCCGACGGCCCGGCCTGCATGGCTTTTTCGCCGGTGACGCGCCAAACACCGCCCAGCGCCCACTGATTAAGCGCCAATGTTGCCGGCACCGCATAATTCTTCGGTTTATCCTCGGCAAATCCACCCGGCGATGCAAAATTTTCTGCGCGATCGTAACCGGCATAGGTTTCCGGCGATTGCATATCATCCTTGTCTGCTGCGGCCTGAACCCCGGCCGCAGTTGCCTGGACGGTGTTCCCCGCAGCCGGCGGCAGATCATGCGCGCCCGCTTCGGTCAGCAAGCGACGAATAGTCTGTTCCGATTCTTCATAGTTTCCTTCGCCGAAATGATGGCCGCGAATATTGCCTGCAGCGTCGATGAAGTAATGCGCAGGCCAATACTGATTATTGAACCGCTGCCAGATGGCGTAATCGTTATCCAGCGCTACCGGGTACGAAACGCCCAGCGATTGCACGGCTTGCTGTACGTTCTTCAAATTCTTTTCAAATGCGAATTCAGGCGCATGGACACCGATGACGACCAGACCGTAATCCTTGTATTTCTCATACCAGGCTTTGACGTACGGCAGCGACCGCAGGCAATTGATGCAGGAATAGGTCCAGAAATCGACCACCACGACTTTGCCGCGCAGCGCTTGCGGCGTCAGCGGCGGGGAATTGAGCCAAGTCGTGGCGCCGGCGAGCGAAGGGAAACTGCCTTCCATCGGCATCGGGGCGTCTGCTTGTGCAACGGTACCCGCTGCGGCGGTAGCGCTGGAAGGCGCGATCCGTTCGATCAGCGATTGCTCCAATCGGTTGGTGCTGTTCAGCGATAAGCGGGTAAGGACATCGGTATCCCAGCCGAGCGCAATGGCGGCGACGGCCAGCAATACGGCGATGCCGAGGCCGCGCCGTATCCATTCGCTGGCGCCCAGCGATTTTTTCATCGCCGCAAATACACGGCCCCCGGCAAGAATCGCAACACCGAGCGAGGCCGCGGCGCCGGCAGCGTAGGCAAACAGCAGCAGGGTGGTATGCGTATTCGGGCCGGAAATTGCAGCGCCGGTCAACACCAGGCCCAGCACCGGACCGGCGCAGGGCGCCCATAACAAACCGGTCGCCACGCCGAGCAACAAGGAACGGAGCAGGCCGCTCTCGTCGGTTTTGCCTTTATCGGTCTCGGTGGAATTTTGCAGCAGCCGATTGCCCATGGATACAAAAGGCTGCGCAATGCGATCGGCCAGGCGTTTCGACAATAAGGTCAGCGCAAATGCAGTAAGCAGGATCAAGGCCAGGACCCGGCCGTATTGATTGACGTGCACCGCCCATGCGCCGCCGACAGCAGCCAGCGATGCAATGGCGGTAAACGTCAGCGCCATGCCGGCCAGCATCGGCAGGCCGCTTTTTAAAAACGGTTGTTCCGCGCGGGCAAAGACAAACGGCAGCACAGGCAGGATGCAGGGACTGAGAATGGTCAGAACGCCGCCGAGGAAAACCAGGATAACTAAAACCATGTGAACCTTATGGACTAATCTTTTAAGACACTATACAAGGCGCGGCAGGATGCTGCTCGGCATCGCACGCAAGTTAGTTCGTCCACTTGGCGGAATGGTTACAACAAGGCGTAAATTTGTTTTTGACGGCAAGCGTCCGGCGTCAGGGCCATATTCGGGGTGGTTTATTCTCCCGGACAGTATCGAGAATTATGTTTGCAAATTCCCCCTCTACATTGGGGGGATGTATTTGCGCCGCCGCTCATGGAGTTTCGCGCGATGAATAATTCTTTGCCTTGCATCGGGAAGCAGCCTTTGGTGCGATTTCACGCAGTCGTTTTTATCGGCTAGACGATATCCCGATTTAGCGATTCGCGCCCTCCCAGGCAGGGGGGAGTGGAGATGCTTTCTTCTGCCCGACCGGTGAACAGATCAGGCGATCGTCAGACCCGCAATCGCCGCAATCAACAGCACGACCAGCCATGGCGGCCATTTCCAGAACGCCAGCAACAGGAACGCCGACGCCGCCAGGCAGAAATCCAGCGTATTTTTAATCGCTCCGGTAAAAACCGGATTGTAAAACGCAGCAAGCAACAGCCCGACCACAGCAGCGTTGATGCCGAGCATGGCGCGCCGCACAGCGGTATAGCGGCGCAGTTGCTCCCAAAACGGCGCGGTCGCCACGATCAGCAAAAAGGCAGGCAGAAAAATGGCAATCGTGGCAATCGCCGCGCCGATCCAGCCGTTGGGCGATTGGGTCGATATCGCGCCGAGATAAGCGGCGAATGTAAACAGCGGCCCCGGCACCGCCTGGACCGCACCGTAACCCGCAAGAAACGCATCGTTGGAAACCCAGCCGGCAGGAACGACTTCGGCCTGAAGCAGCGGCAATACCACGTGGCCGCCGCCGAATACCAGTGCGCCGGCGCGATAAAATCCATCGAACAGTTTCAAGGCATAGCTGGCCGATTCCGGCCTTTCGGCGACGATCGGCAGTATCAATAAAAGAATCAGAAAAATAACAAAAAACACAACGCCGGTAACGCGGCCGACCGACATTTCCAGGTGCGCGCGCGGCAGTACGGTTTCGTTTCTCAAGAACGCCCAGCCGCACAGGCCGCTGAGGATGATCACAAGAACTTGGCCGAACGACGACGGTATCAGCGCGACAAGTGCCGCGGCGGCAATCACGATGGTGGCGCGCTTGCTGTCCGGCGCCAGCGATCTACCCATGCCCCACAATGCTTGCGCGACCACGGCAACGGCGACCACTTTCAGGCCATGCAGCCAGCCGCCGCCCAATTGACTGCCGAAACGATTGACGCCCATGCCGAACAGCACAAGCAGAATTGCGGAGGGCAGGGTGAAGCCCAAGAATGCGGCGATCGCGCCCGGCACACCGCGCCGGGACAAGCCGATCGCCATGCCGACCTGGCTGCTGGCAGGTCCGGGCAAGAATTGGCAAAGCGCAACGATATCGGCATAGGCGTGCTCGTCGAACCAGCGCCGCCGGATCACAAATTCTTCCCGGAAATAGGCAAGATGGGCGATCGGGCCGCCGAAGGAGGTCAGGCCGAGTTTGAGGAACACAGTGAACAGTTGAAGCATGCTGCTTCTATTACTGCTATCGGCTGCGGAAGGCGCGTTTGTCATTGTCCGTATTCGAAAAATATTTTGCCGCCACTGTAACCGAATATCGCCGCCCTGCGAATTACCCCGCAGATTGCATAAAACAGTCACGCAATCGCGCATCTTCTTGAACCATCATCCACGGAGGGGTAAATGGCATCGGCAATTTCGGCAATCGGCAGCCTGATAGCGAACACCACAGGCAATACGGGCGGCTCGGGCAGTTCGCCCCAGGCAGCAGCGCTGCAAAAACAGTTGCAGGCCTTGCAACAACAATTGACCACAGTGAACTGCGAAACCTGCAGCGATACCAGGCAGGCGAACCAACAGCAGGTCAATCAGCAGATTCAGAAAGTCCAGACGCAACTATCGCAGTTGCAACCGTCGGCCAGCGATAAGGTGAACGCCGGCAATAAAATCGATGCGGCCACGCAGCCGGCGCAATCATTGCAATCAACACAAGCCCGGCAAAATCAGTTTAATGGCGGTCAATCGCCGCATTCCGGATCACGGCCCGGGCCTTCGATTTCGTTCTCGCCTCTCGGCAGCCTCGTCGACACGATTGCTTGATGAAGCTCGGCCTGCAATAGCCGCCATGGCGTCGTAGGCGCGGCCACAAAGTATCGGGATTTATCCGGCGTTCGGGTTATGATCTCGATCACAACAAAATTCCGGGAGGGATTGTGGCCAAACCATCGCTCACTACGCTCATGGGCCTGAATGCAGGCTTGGTCGACACAGCGGGCTTTCTTGCTCTGCACGGTCTGTTCACGGCGCATGTCACCGGCAATTTCGTCACCATCGGTTCCTCCCTGGTGCTCGGAACCTCCGGCATCGTCGCCAAACTGCTCGCGCTGCCGGTATTTTGTCTGGTGATCATTGTCACCAGAATGGCGAGCTTCTCTCTTCCCGGCCTGGGCTTGCCGATCCTGCGCACGATGCTGGCGATCCAATTGCTGCTGCTCATCTTCGGCGCTGCGCTGGCAGTCTGCTTCGGCCCTTTCCCGGAAGGCGATACGCTGCCCGCCATCGTCACCGGCATGGTGCTGGTATCGGCCATGGCGATTCAAAATGCCGCCCATCGCATCCATCTCGGCAGCGCGCCTCCCACCACCATCATGACCGGCACCACGACCCAGATCATGATCGATATCGGCGATCTTCTGGTAGGCGGCCCGCCCGAATCCAAAGCTGCTGCCCAAGTGCGTTTGCGGCGCATGTCGGCGAGTGTCGCGATGTTTGCCCTGGGCTGTGCCATCGGCGCATTTCTTTATGCGCAATTGAATGTCTGGTGCTTCATTGTCCCGCCGCTGATAGCCGCACCGTTGCTGTTCATGCATGAAGCGAAAGCCGCCGTGTAATCGTTGCCGGCGGTTGCTCCACGGTAAAAAATACCACTGGAATATTTGTAATTTTTCTTGCATATCGCTTGGCCGGGTCGGCATACTTTGACGTAAAAAAAGCGTGGCATATCGATAATAGCCGGCGCGCTTCGTTGTAAATCAAGGTTGTTCTCCAATGCATCATCCACTCTATGGAAGCGAGAAGATCATCATGGCTAATCCTAAACTCGAAGTATTGACACCCCAGAACTGCCAACTCATTTTTATCGACCATCAACCGCAGATGGCCTTCGGCGTCCAGTCGATGGATCGGCAGGCCATGAAAAATAACGTTGTCGGACTAGCCAAGGCAGCCGCCATATTCCAGATTCCGACCACCATTACCACGGTGGAAAGTGCGGCGTTTTCCGGCTACACCTATCCTGAATTGCTCGATGTATTCCCGGGTCAGAAGGTGCTGGAGCGCAGTTCGATGAATTCCTGGGACGATCAGAAAGTGCGCGATGCGCTGGCGGCAAATAATCGCAAGAAAGTCATTGTGGCCGGTCTGTGGACCGAGGTTTGCAACAACAGCTTCGCGTTGTGCGCGATGGGCGAAGGCGATTATGAAATCTATATGGTGGCCGACGCCTCCGGCGGCACCTCGAAAGAAGCACACGACTACGCCATGCAGCGCATGGTCCAGGCCGGCGTGGTGCCGGTGACCTGGCAGCAGGTTTTGCTTGAATGGCAACGCGACTGGGCGCGCCGCGAGACCTACGATGCCGTCATGAAACTGGTGAAAGAACACTCCGGCGCTTACGGCATGGGGGTCGATTACGCTTATACGATGGTGCACAAGGCCGCGCAACGCGCAGCCCAGCCCTACGAAATTGCAGCGGCCGTTCCTGCGCGTTGATTTTTTGGAGTTTTGCCATGAATGCTACCGTCAAGCCCGATCTCATTTTGACGAACGGGCGTTTCTCTACGCTCGACCGATCCAACCCGGAAGCAGAAGCCGTCGCCATTGCCGACGGCAAGTTCATTGCTGTCGGCAGCAGGCAGGAAATCATGGCGCTGGCCGGCTCCGGCAGCGCCGACGTGATCGACCTGAAAGGGCGGCGCGCCATTCCGGGCCTGATCGACAGCCATATGCATATCATTCGCGGCGGCTTGAATTACAACATGGAGCTGCGATGGGACGGCGTACGTTCGCTGGCCGATGCCATGCGCATGCTCAAGGAGCAGGTGGCGCGCACGCCGGCGCCGCAGTGGGTGCGCGTGGTCGGCGGTTTCACCGAGCATCAGTTTGCAGAAAAGCGCTTGCCGACGATCGATGAACTCAACGCGGTCGCGCCCGATACGCCGGTGTTCATTCTGCATCTCTACGATCGGGCCATCCTGAACGGCGCCGCGTTGCGTACGGTCGGTTATACCAAGGACACGCCGAATCCGCCGGGCGGTGAAATCGTGCGCGACGCCCGCGGCAACCCCACCGGCCTGCTGCTGGCGAAACCCAATGCCACCATTCTGTACGCCACCCTGGCCAAAGGCCCGAAACTGCCGCTTGAATATCAGCAGAATTCAACGCGGCATTTCATGCGCGAAGTCAACCGGCTGGGCGTGACCGGCGTGATCGATGCCGGCGGCGGCTTCCAGAATTATCCGGACGATTATCAGATCATCGAAGCCTTGCATGCCGCAGGGCAACTCACGATCCGGCTTGCCTACAATCTGTTCACGCAGAAGCCGAAAGAAGAACTCAGCGACTTTAAAAACTGGTCGGGAAAAGTCAAGCCGGGACAGGGCGACGATCTTTATCGCCATAACGGCGCCGGCGAGATGCTGGTCTACAGCGCCGCCGATTTCGAAGATTTCCGCGTCGAACGGCCGGATATGCCGCCGTCGATGGAAGCCGATCTGGAACCGGTGATCCGATTGCTGGTGGAAAAACGCTGGCCGTGGCGCTTGCACGCAACTTACGACGAGACGATTTCGCGTGCGCTGGATGTCTACGAGAAAGTCGCCAGGGATATGCCGTTCGAAAACCTGAACTGGTTTTTCGACCACGCCGAAACCATTTCCGATCGCAATATCGACCGCATCGCGGCACTGGGCGGCGGGATTGCGGTTCAGCATCGCATGGCGTTCCAGGGAGAAGATTTCGTCGATCGCTACGGCGCCAAGGCGGCCGAACGCACGCCGCCCATCAAGCGCATGCTGGAAAAGGGCGTCAAAGTCGGCGCCGGCACCGATGCCACGCGTGTTGCATCCTACAATCCCTGGGTGTCGCTGTCGTGGCTGGTCACGGGTAAAACGCTGGGCGGGCTGTCGCTGTATCCGCAAGCCAATCTGCTCGATCGCGATACCGCATTGCGACTCTGGACCGAAGCCAATACCTGGTTCTCCACCGAAGAAGGCAAGAAGGGGCAAATCAAAGTGGGCCAACTGGCCGATCTGGCCGTGCTTTCGAACGACTATTTCAGCGCGCGCGAAGATGAAATCCAGGACATCACCTCGGTGCTGACCGTGCTTGGCGGCAAAGTCGTCTACGGCGATGGCGACTACGGCAATCTGGCGCCGCCGATACCGCCTGCCATGCCGGACTGGTCGCCGGTACGCCGTTACGGCGGCTATCAGGCGCGGCCGGCCGCTACCCAATCTGCCATGGCAACCGCATGCAGCTGTGCCAGCGCCTGCGGCGTGCATGGCCACGGACATGCCAAAGCCTGGACCGCGAATGCGCCGACCAGCGACGAAAGCGGGTTTTGGGGCGCGCTCGGATGTTCATGCTGGGCCTTCTGAATGCGCTTTCTTGGATACACGGATTCGTAGATCTGCTGCGGTATCGCTTTGAATAACGATGGGGAGAATGGAATGATCGAACATGTATCCAAAAGACATGACCGCTTCAGTGCATGGGCAGCGCGTTGCGCGACACCCGGCGTGCGCTGGATTGCGTTGCTGGGTTTATGCGCTGCTTATCTGCAGGGCGGGATCGACAAGGCGCTCGATTTTCCCAGTGCGATCGGCGAGATGACGCATTTCGGCCTGACGCCGGTCGTACCGTTTGCGATCATGGTGATCGTGCTGGAGCTGGGCGCGTCCTTGCTGATTCTCACCGGATTTTATCGATGGATCGGCGCACTGGCGCTAGCGGCCTTTACCTTGATGGCGACGTTCCTGGCCAATCGTTTCTGGAATGCGCCGATGCCGGAGCGATTCATGCTGGAAAACGGGTTCTTCGAGCATCTCGGACTGGTCGGCGGTTTTCTGCTGGTTGCCTGGCACGATCTGAAAGGCAAGGCAGTCGAAGGCTATTAAATCCCTCATTATTTCAATAGGCTAACCATGAAAATCTATCTCGTTTCCCTCAGCGTCGGCATTCTGGTTGGCATCATCTATGCCTTTTTGCATGTCCGTTCGCCTGCGCCGCCGGCGATTGCGCTGATCGGTTTGCTCGGCATGTTGATCGGCGAGCAGATCGTACCGACCGCCCAACGATTATTGGCTGGCGAGCCGCTTACCATGGTCTGGTTTAAATCCGAATGCATACCGAAGATTACCGGCGCTCCGCCGGCATCTGCTGAAAACGAAACCGGGACCGGGACGGCTTCAGCCGATGACAGCGGCGCAAGAAAATCATAGGCGAAGCACCGATAATGTCGAAAACCAAAAATTAAAGTAATAGTTTATAAATTAATTATAAGTTATTGATTTTTAATAATTAAATTAATTATTAGTTAGTTAATTGGCCCAAGAAAACACTAAGCGTTTGTGTGCGCCCTTAGTCACCGTAACCCGTTCTGTTTTGGTGACATCCTTGCTGCTGGCTTCTACCTGATAACTACCCGCAGGCAGATTCGCCAATAGATAGGGTCCATTAGAAACGGTATCGATCACCGCCTTGCCGGACCGGTCGCTGACCTTGACATGCACGTCGGCGATGTACGCAGCGGCGGCGCCGGCTTTGGCGCTGAAAACCAGTTCCAGCGAATACTTGGACGCGGCTTCTTTCATTGCCGTCGATTCATCGATCCCGATCCCGCCCGACAAATAACTGACGTTGCCAACGGTGGTTGCGGCAGGCAGAGAAGATGCGTCATCTTGTGCCTGGGCAATTTGCACCATCAATAATCCAGCCAATACGCCGGCCGACAATGCACCGTTTAAAAATCGTTTCATGTAACGCTCCTAGTGGTTTCGATAATCATTGCCCATACCCACGCGATCGCCTGGATTTGCTTGCGACCATACCGCTATGACCGGCGACTCGATAAGCTAGTTGCATGTGTTGTACTTAAGTTAATATTGCCAACGGAAACGCCTGGAGTGAGAAACGGGGGGGAATCAATTTGCCGATACAGCCTGCCTATCCAATTGCGTCAGTATTTGATAGGCCGCGGTCACGCGCGGCGCAATTGGATAGTTCTTGTTTGCCAATATGACGATACCTGTTTTTTTGGCGGGAATGAACGCCACATAGGCGGCAAAGCCGTTGGTCGAACCGGTTTTGTTGATCAGTACATTTGTTCGCGGCGCCAGCGGCGGGCCGAGCCGCGTTGCCGGAACAGCCTGATAAGCCATCATGTCGGCGTTGCCTGCCAATAGCTGTTCCAACGCGACCGGATAGGGATATTGCTCCCATATCAAATCTTGCGTCATTGGGCCGGCTGTGAAATATCCGGTGTGCGTGTCGGTGATCGCATGCTGCAATTTGCCGTCAAGGCCGGCTGCCTGCATATTCGCTTCGATAAATCGGATCATGTCGGCCGTGCCGGATTTCACGCCGTAGGCTTCTGGCGCAAGGACCGCATCCTGTACCCTGATCGGCGTGCCGGTTTTGGTATAGCCTTGCGCATAATTCCGGATTTGATCCGCCGGCACGTTGATATAACTGTGCGTCATTCCAAGTGGATGGAATATGTTCTTTTCAATTGCGTCGCTAAAAGATGCCGCCATGCTTTTGGCGGCAATCATCCCAAGCATGCCGATACCGGGATTTGAATAAATCCGGTGCGTGCCGGCGGCGTAATCGGGCTGCCACTGCTTGAAATAGCGCATTAATTGATCGGTGTCGTGGATATTATCCGGGACTTGCAAGGGCAGGCCGCCGGACGTATGGGTACCCAGATTGAGCAGGCTGATGCGGTCGAAGCTGCTGCCCTTCAGGAATGGCAAATATCGGCTGGCGCTGTCGGATAGCGACAGCTTGCCGTCGGCCTGCGCATAAGAGGCCAGCGTTGCCGTAAATGTTTTACTGATCGATCCGATCTCGAACAGGGTGCTGCCGGTGACGCGTTGCCGGGTTTTCTTTGATGCCACGCCATAATTGTAGAAACAGTGTTTTCCATCGATGCTTATGGCAACCGCCATTCCCGGAATGCCGTATTTCGCCATAAGCGGCCGGATGGTGTCGTCTACTTTGGCGCCGATCTTGCATTGGTCGGCGTTATCGGCGTTATCGGCAGCGTGGCTGCTGGCTGCTGCGAGAGCGCAGGTAGAAATCAATAACCGTTTCAATAGTTCTATCGTTTTTTTGCGCATTGTTTAATAATTCCTTCGTTCAATTGAAATGCCAGTTGACGTAGCGGCGATACGCCGTACAGCGGGCCGACTGAAGCCAGTATGCGACTATCTGTCACGCCGAACCTCTCGTTCATATTGCGAAGTATATTCGGGGTGATCAAAACATATGAAAAATCTAACTTGGCGACGGCTTAAGGTAACGCAATGAAGATACTGCTGGTGGAAGACGATGTGATGATCGGTGAAAATATCCAGATCGCGCTGATCGGCGAAGGGGTTGAAGTGGATTGGGTCACGGATGGCCTCACTGCCGAAACCGCGCTTAAGGACAAGAGATTCGATGCCATGCTGCTCGATCTCGGTTTGCCGCAAAAAGACGGCGCCGACGTTTTGCAAACACTGCGTGCACGCAAAAACGATATCCCCGTTCTGGTCATGACTGCTCGCGATACCGTATCGCAGCGGGTATTCGGATTAAATATCGGTGCAGACGACTATCTGGTTAAACCATTCGATCTGGAAGAACTGATTGCCAGGCTCAATGCGCTGGTGCGCAGAGCGCGCGGCGGTCTTAGCCTGATTTATCGCAAGGGCGATGTCACGGTGAATTCGGCAACACGCGAAGTCTTCGTCTTGCAGCGCCAAATCAGCTTGTCCTCGCGCGAATGGACTATCCTCGATGCCCTGGTGGCGCGGCCGGGTGCAATCTTGTCGCGCGCGCAGCTTGAAGACCGGCTCTATGGCTACGCCGGAGAAGTGGAAAGCAACGCGGTTGAAGTCTATATCTACGGCCTGCGGAAAAAGCTGGGACAGCAATTCATCACCAACATACGCGGGTTGGGCTACACGGTTGAAAAAGCCTGATGGGCTCGTTACGCACCCGTTTGATACTGCTGCTCGGCGTTGCAATCATGGCGGCGGCGGTGCTGCAGTTTTTTACCGCCATGCAGGCGACTACGCATGAAGCGGATAAGCTCTTCGATTTTCACATGAAGCAAATGGCGGCGGCCCTGCAAGGCAGAAGCTTTAATCATGCGCGTTGGACCGGCACCGATGGGAACACGGATAATTTCGAATTCGTTATCCAGATCTGGGCCGAGGATGGCGCAGAGGTTTACCAGTCCCGAGTCCATAACGTGCTTCCCGCACAGGCCGCTCTGGGGTATTCCACGGTCACGCTGAGCAACGGCGATTGGCGGGTTTATTCCGAACGCTCTCAAAACCGGGTGATCCAGATTGCCCAAAAAATGCAGGCGCGGCAGGACCGCGCACTATTGATCGCCTGGCGTTCTGTCTGGCCCATCATCCCGGTGTCCTTGTTGCTGTTCGGTCTGGCCTGGTGGGTGATTACGTCGGCGCTTTCACCGCTTAACCGCATCGGCCGCGACATCGCTAACCGCAATGCAGATTCCCTGGCGCCCATTCCCGACAAAAATCTGCCGGAAGAGGTGGTGGTGCTGGTAAGTGAACTCAATTCATTGCTCGCTCGCATGGGGCTGGCGCTACTGTCGCAGCAACGGTTTGTGGCAGATGCCGCACATGAACTTCGCTCCCCGGTCACAGCGCTCACGCTGCAACTGCAAACATTGGCGAGAGCGAAAGATGGAAAGACGCAGACGGAAGCGGTCGAGCGCCTGCGCGGCGGCATCGATAGAGCTTCCAGGCTGATCGAGCAACTGCTCGTGCTGGCAAGGCAGGACCCGTTATCGCAGATATTCGAAACGGCAGAGGTCTCGTTGTCGACATGCATAGAATTGGCGATCGAGGATGTCAAACATTTGTCCTCGTTCCGTCAGATCCAGATCCGCTACGAAGCGTCGATCGACGGCGGCATCGTCGGCGATGCTGAAGCGTTGCGCATCATGATCCGCAACCTGATCGACAACGCGGTCCGCTACACCCCGGAACAGGGCACGGTGCTGATCGATCTCGCCGTCGCCGGTTCGATGCTTGTTTTAACGATTCAGGATTCGGGCTCCGGTATTTCCCAATCCAATCGGCCCCGTGTTTTCGACCGGTTTTATCGCGTTCCCGGCACCAGGACCGGCGGAACCGGTTTAGGTTTGGCGATCGTGAAAGCCATCGCAGATAGGCATCGCGCCATAGTGGAGCTTCATCACGCGCCGATAGGCGGCCTGGAAGTAAAAATCAGTTTCCCTTAATTATTCACCACAGTCTTACTATCTGAACGTAAGGTCATTACGTTCAAAATTCCTCTATAGCTAAAAAATTTCAAAACATTTTCAAAACAATTTCATTCTTCAGTTTCCCCTAAGAATCGTCATGCAGTATGGCGCTCACCAACAATGAGAGGGAGACAAAAAAGATGTCCATAACTAGAAAAACGCTGATCGCGGCAGCTGTGTCGGCCGCCTGTGCGGCTACTTGCGGCTTGCCGCTGGCGGCGCAGGCGCAAACCAATGTGGTGGTCTACGGTAAGTTTTATCCGGATATTACGCACGTCAATGTGAGCGGTGCTTCCGGCGTAGGTACCTCGGTGAGCACGCTTAGCGCATCGGCAAAAGGGTCGAACAACACCAGCCTGACAACCATGGATGCGCCAAATTCACGTCTGGGCTTTCGTGGTTCGGAAGATCTCGGCGGCGGTTTGAAAGCGATCTTCCAAATGGAAATCGGCTTCGGCCTCGATACCGGCGCACAAAAAGCCACTGACCCATTATTCAGCCGCAACACATTCGTCGGCCTGTCCGGAAAATACGGCACCATCAAGCTGGGCAACATGGATACCGTCTATAAGGAATTGGGCGATCACATGTCTTTCCTCGGCGTGACCAGCGGAAACTACATGGCGCTCAGTAACATTCTGTCCAAGCCTGGTTTCGGAACAAGCTCGGCATCCAGTTTCCATTTGCGGCGCGGCAATAGTTTCGTATACCAATCGCCGACAATCGCCGGCGTCCAGGGCCTGTTCGATTGGTCGCCGAACGAAGTTGCGGGAGATGCGTCCAGCGGCCTGATTTCTACCGGCGTCAAATATGAAAGCGGTCCGGTCTATCTGGCGTTGGCATACGAAACCCACAAAGACATGTTCGGCGCCTCGCTGAACGTGCCGTCGGCTATTGCCAACACTACCGGCGGCATTGCGAATGCCAACGCCAGCTCGAAAGACACGGCGGTACGCGTCACTGCGCAATACAAATTCCCCAATAACTACAGCGCCGAAGTCAACTTTGCGCAAATGAAATACGACGAGAGCGGTGGCGGTGTCGGTAAATTCGATAGCTATAAGCACAATACCTGGTCCATTTCGGCAGAAAAAGATATCGGTGCAGTGAGCCTGGTCGCCTCCTATGGCCAGAGCGAGGCCGGCAGTTGTTCGCTGGTGGGCGGAATAGCATGTAGCACGGGAGGGCTAAATGCCAGGATGTTCAATATCGGAACTTCGTACAGCCTTTCGAAGCGCACCTCTTTGTTCGCGGTGTACTCGTACATGGGTAACGACAGCTCGGGCGTGCAGAGCAATTGGCTCAACGGCAAGCCGGTGGCAGGGCAGGACATCGCCACGATCGGTGTCGGTATAAGCCATAGTTTTTGAGGTGAGCGTATCAGGCGATCTGTTCTGACGCATACGCCTTGGCAGGCGCGTTCGGCGCGGATGGCTTGAGCAGCTGAATACATGAGTTTGGTGTCTAGATCCCCGATGGCACAGCCGGCTTTTAAGCCGGCTTTTTTTTATCCGCGGCGTTTTTTTGTGGTTTTTCGGACTGACTCATTTAGAATAAGCGGCCGATTTCCCTTTTAACCGATAAAACGCCACCCGAACGCCTATGGACATGCCATCCCACCAACTCAATATGACTGTGCTGATGTCTCCGGACATGGCAAATTTTTCAGGCAATGTGCACGGCGGGGCGATTCTCAAGTTGCTGGATCAAGTGGCCTATGCCTGCGCCAGCCGCTATGCAGCGCAATATGTCGTGACGCTGAGCGTCGATCAAGTCACCTTCCGCCAGCCGATTCATGTCGGCGAACTGGTGAGTTTCCTGGCCAGTGTGAATCACACGGGAACCTC
>DASYCG010000134.1:0-9616 GCA_036500325.1 Herbaspirillum sp.
ATATCGGCCGCTCCACGAGCATGAGGTCTTGCGATCCCCCACTTTCATCCTTAGATCGTATGCGGTATTAGCTAATCTTTCGACTAGTTATCCCCCACTCCAGGGCACGTTCCGATATATTACTCACCCGTTCGCCACTCGTCAGCGGAGCAAGCTCCCTGTTACCGTTCGACTTGCATGTGTAAGGCATGCCGCCAGCGTTCAATCTGAGCCAGGATCAAACTCTTCAGTTTAATCTCTGTTTTAAGACATCTCTGTCTTTGGTTCTCTCGAACCGGTCGCTCACTCAAAATACTGACAGGTAATTTCCTTTTACAGAAACTATCTATATTTCTTTGTGAGCATTTAATGTCTTTAGCTTACGACTTCCATCCAGCCCTTTTACAGACCAAACTTCCGCCGCCGCACTTCCATCAAACGCCCACACTTATCGGCTGTTAATTTTTAAAGAACCTGCTTTAATTGCTTGCCGATAAAGCGTTTTGTTTATCGGCAGATTTCTAAAATCTTCACTCTTAACATCACCTTACAAACACCTGAATGTTTTGCTTGGTTCGTTACGGGAGGCGAACTATAGCAAGGCTCCAATCTTTTGCAAAGCTTTTTTTGGAAATAATTTAGAAATATCTGCGGCGCCGTCTGCTGCGCTTACTGGATGGCATCAACCGCATCGGCCAAAACCGCTCAGCCGGCCTTGCGAAACGTCATGTTCACGCGGCAATTTCCCAACAACGGATGATGCGCCGGCTTGACCGGCAATATGCCGTGATAACGCAAGCGGTCCGGACCGCCCCAGACCACGGCATCGCCATGAAACAAGGGCACGCGCTGCGTCTGATCGCCGCGCTGCTCTCCGCCAAACTGAAACATCGCCGGGATGCCCAGCGATATCGATACCACCGGCGCATCCATATCGCGCTCGTTGCGATCCTGGTGCAGCGACATCTTCGCACCGAGTTCATAGCGGTTGATCAGGCAGGCATCCGGCACAAAATCGGCAAAGCCCGCATCGGCGGCCGCGGCCTGTGCCAAGCGCATGAAAACCGCCGGCATTGCGGGCCAAGGCAGGCCGCTGTCGGGATCGATCTCCGTATAACGATAACCGCGGCGGTCGGAGGTCCAGCCCAATCTGCCGCAACTGCTCAAACCGGCCGACATCTTGAAACCGCCGGGCGTCGTCATCTGCCGGAACGGCGCTGCCTGCAAGACAGCGCCCAATGCCGGCAATAATTGCATAACGTACGGCAACGCAAAGCCGCGCAGCACAAAAGCACGCGGCCCCAGCGCTTCACGGCCGGCCAGGGGCGCATCCATGTCATTAAATAAATCGAAATTCATTCGACAAGTTTAAACGCAGCGGCCAGCCACCGCTCGCCGCCCCTACCGCTTAACTGCCATCTCCATAGACAGCGCAGCCTACCCCGGCTGCCCCAGCTCATAGTCTCCTACAGCGATTTACTGCTTTCACCGCTATTAGAGCTCTCTCGACTCCACTAAGCTGACTTATCCCCGGGCGGCCGAATCCAGGCCAATCCAAAATTTCATTCGAATTTCATTTTTCTCATTTGAATACCGCCATTAGCGAAGGAATTGCATGTCTTCCACCGTTGCCGAAATTCTTGTCGAGACCTTGCGTCAGGTCGGCGTACGCCAGATTTTTGGCGTGGTCGGCGACGCCCTGAATCCGTTTACCGATGCAATCCGCCGCGATGGGCATATCGAATGGATAGGCGTGCGGCATGAAGAAGGCGCGGCGCAAGCTGCCGCCGGGCAAGCCAAGCTGACCGGCAAGTTGGCAGTATGTTGCGGCACCACCGGCCCCGGCGCCAATCACTTGGTAGCGGGCCTGTACGAAGCGAAAAAAGATCACGCTCCGGTGCTGGCGATCTCCGGCGGTGTGCCTTCCAGCCGCCGCGGCATCGATTATCTGCAGGAAAACACGCCCGATCTCTTATTCCGCGATGTCGCCGCCTATACCCAAACCATCATCAGCGCAGAACAGGCGCCGCAGGTCATCCACGAAGCGATCGCGCAGGCATACGCCAACCGCGGTGTCGCACACATCAGCATTCCGGCCGATGTCATCGGCAGCGATGTACCAGGCGCCATGACCAGCCTGCAGACTTTACGTCCCCTGGCCGACAGCATGCCGCAGCAAGAAGATTTGCGACAGGCTGCCGATATGATCGACGCGTCGAAATCGGTCGCCATTCTGGTCGGCCACGGTTCGCGTTCGGCCATCGCCGAAATAACGGCACTGGCTGAAAAATTGCAGGCCCCATTGATTCATACGTTTCGCGCCAAAGATATGCTGTCCTACGATCATCCGCGCTGGATCGGCGGCGTCGGCCTCATCGGCGGGACACCCGGCATCGATGCCTTGCATAACGCCGAGGTCATGCTGATGCTGGGGTCGGACTACCCGTACTCGGAATTTCTGCCTTCCAAAACCAAGATCATTCAGATCGACCAGCGAGGCTTCGCACTCGGGCGCCGCGCCGCGGTCACGCTCGGTATTGTCGGCGCAGTCAAGCCGGCGGTCGAGCAATTGCTGCAACTGATCCAGGGCAAAACCGACGATACTTTTTTCAAGAAGGTCAACGAAGACCGCCGCAAGTGGAATGAGATGCTGGACAAACATGCCGTCAACAATCGCATCCAGAAAAAAATCAAGCCGCAGACTGTCGCCAGAACACTTGGCGAAATGGCCGATGACGACGCAGCCTTCGTTGTCGATACCGGCGTAGTCACGCTATGGTGCGGCAATTGGCTGCGGCAAAGCGGCCGGCAACGCATCCTGGCCTCATTCAATAACGCCGCCGTCGGCACCTCGCTGGGGCAAGCCAACGGCGTCCAGGCATTGGATCGCGCCAGGCAGGTCATCGTCGCCGTCGGCGATGGCGGTTTCACCATGCTGCTCGGTGAATTCATGACCAGCGTCGAACACAAATTGCCGATCAAGGTAGTCGTATTCAATAATCGCGAATGGGGCCTGGTTCATCTGGAAATGGAAGAAGCCGGATTGCCGGCATTCGAAGGGTCCAATTTCCCGAACATGGATTTCGCCGCGTTCGCCTACGCCTGCGGTGCTCAGGGATTTACCGCCAAACTACCGGATCAATTGGACGACGCAATCCGCGAACTGCTTGCCGCGCCCGGCCCCGCCATTTTGAATGTCTTGATCGATCCGGCCGAATTGCCGGTGATGCCGCATATCAAGCTCGATCAAATTTGGCGCTTCGGACTGGCCAAGGTGAAAGAGTCCATGATCGCAATGACGGGCAGTTGATCGCGCCAACCCCAAGGATTTTCCATGAAACTTAAAGGTTCCTGTCACTGCGGTGCAGTGCACTTTACGTTGACCAGCGCGACGCCCTATCCCTATCAGCGCTGTTATTGCTCGATCTGCCGCAAGACGCAAGGCGGCGGCGGGTACGCGATCAACATCGGCGGCGATGCCGATACGCTGAAAGTGCGCGGCAGCGAAGCGATCGGCATTTATCACGCCAAGCTCAAGCGCAAAGGCGAGAAGCGCGTACACACCAGCACCGCGCAACGGCATTTCTGCAAGCATTGCGGCAGCGCGCTCTGGTTGTTCAGTCCCGAATGGCCGGACCTGATTCACCCATTCGCTTCCGCCATCGATACGCCGTTGCCGGTGCCGCCCGAACATACCCATCTGCTGCTCGATTCCAAAGCGCCATGGGTAGAAGTACAAGCCGGGAAAAAGGATTTGCAAGTCGACGAATTTCCGGCCGAATCGCTGGCCGATTGGCATGAACGCCTGGGGCTGACCAGCGACGATTAAATAAAAAAATTGACGTTCCCAGTCAATGCTTTCAGCACGATCTGCATCACGCGCATTCACCACCCGTATTACTTTCAAATTTCCAAAAGGAGATACATCATGAGCGATCGACTCAAAAATATAAAAGTGGCACTACTGGTCACCGACGGTTTCGAACAAGCCGAATTACGGGAACCGAAAAAGGCACTGGAAGCGGCCGGCGCAACAGTCGATGTGATTTCGGACAAGCCGGGCAGCGTGCAAGGCTTCAAGCACACGGATAAGGCCGACAAGGTAAAGGTCGATAAATCCATCGATGCAGCGCGGCACGAAGATTATGACGCCGTGCTGCTGCCGGGCGGCGTCGTCAATGGCGATGCATTGCGCATGGTGCCCAAAGCCCGCGTATTCGTACGTGCCGCCGACGAAGCCGGCAAACCGATTGCGGCGATCTGCCATGGCGGCTGGCTGCTTATTTCGGCCGGTATCGCCGAAGACAGAACCGTCACCAGTTGGCCCAGCTTGCAGGACGACTTCACGAATGCCGGCAGCACATGGGTCGACCGGGAAACGGTGCGCGACGCCAACTTCGTGACTTCACGCAAACCCGGCGACATCCCGGCTTTCAATAAAGTCTTCATTTCATTGCTGGAAGAACGGCAAAGCGCCAATGCGGCAGCCGAATAAGCGGCCTGGCCGCCGCCTTCGCGCTTACACTTTTCCGCTGGAAAGCTGAAAAAGATCAGATATACTGTACATTCATACAGTTTACTATCTGATCTTTTTCAGAATGCGCCAGATTCAAATCCAGCCTAAACCCTTCTACTATCTCGCTAATTTCCAGACGGTCCTCGAATGGATAGCGCAGCACCACATCGACCTGCTGATTGATGAAGAACGCACATTCATCACGCGCTTCCCGGATTTGCCGATCGCCTCAAGGGCCTTGCTGGTACGCATGATCATGCGCAAGGGCCAACACTTTCGCAGCGAAAAACTGCGTTACGACGAAATCGGCTGCACGCACACTGCGGCGCAGGCTTTGCTCACGGCAGGCTGGGTCGACGACCGGCCGCTGTTAAACGTCGAGCAATTATTTGCCCTGATGCGAAAAAAAGAACTCGCCGGGATTTTCAACT
The DNA here is from genome assembly GCA_036500325.1 of Herbaspirillum sp. Classification (GTDB taxonomy): domain Bacteria; phylum Pseudomonadota; class Gammaproteobacteria; order Burkholderiales; family Burkholderiaceae_D; genus Herbaspirillum. The sequence goes on from DASYCG010000134.1 coordinate 4,927, forward strand.
TCCCGCCGCATTTGAAGAGCGCCCGCAAGGCCGATCAGCTTGATGCGTTGCGCGCCGGATATCCGTACTTCGCTACCGCCCGCCCTCTGGCGGAATGGCGCCGGCAAAGCAAGGAAAACGAACGCGAAGACAACAAAAACAACGATGACGCCGGCGCCGGCGAATATAACGGCGAATACATTTACCACCTGCGCATCGGCGCCTTATGCGATCGCCTGCGACTCATGTTTTTCGGCAATCTGCATCAGGACTGGTCGGAATTCGTCCTGTCGGAACTGGGCATTTTCAAATATGAAAAGGTCGCCCTGTCCGCCGCATCCCAGGGCTTTCAAACGCGCGGCGATGTCGACGATTATCTGCATCTGCATCAATGCCGCGAACGGTTTTATCAAGGCGAACCGGCGCAGGGCATATTGCCGGCAATTCCTGCCATTGCTTATCAAAACGACTGGCTGGAAAACCGGCGCGCAAAACTGCTGTTCCTGATTGCGCAGGAGCATGAACGCAGCGGCGCGTTATCCGACGCGCTAAGGATTTACGCCGATTGTCCATGGCCCGGCGCGCGCATCCGCGCCATTCGCGTATTGGAGCGTTGCGAACAAAGCGACGCGGCATTCATGCTGGCGGAAAGTGCCGGACAGGCACCAGAAAATGAAGCGGAACAACAGCAGCTTGCGCGTATCCTGCCACGTCTTCGACGCCGGCTCGGGCTATCGACATTACCCGCACCCGCGGCCATACCGGTGGTCCGGCACGATCTGATATTGAACAAACCAGATAGCGCCATCTCAGTGGAAACGCTGGTCTTGCATCATTTGACGCAAACGCACGCCCCCACCCATTCCCCCGCGTATTACGTTGAAAATACCCTGATCAATTCGCTGTTCGGCCTGCTGTGCTGGGATGCCGTTTTCGCAATCGTGCCGGGTGCGTTTTTTCATCCGTTTCAAAGCGGTCCGGCAGACTTGCTCAGTCCTGATTTCCGGCAGCGCCGCGAACGCGCGTTCCTGCACTGTTTCGAACAACTCGATAGCGATGCCTATCGGCAAACCATTCTTCAAAATTTCCACAACAAGGCAGGAACGCTATCGCCTTTCGTGTTCTGGGATTTTCTGACCGAAGAACTGCTGACGCTGGCGCTGCATTGCCTGCCGCCCGCGCATCTGCGCAAATGGTTCGAACGCATGTTGCTGGATATTCGCGCCAACCGCAGCGGTTATCCGGACCTGATTCAATTTTTCCCGGCAGAAAAACGTTATCGCATGATCGAGGTAAAAGGGCCGGGCGACCGGCTGCAGGACAATCAGATCCGCTGGCTCGAATACTGCGCCGCGCACGATATGCCGCTGACCGTTTGTTATGTGCAGTGGGCCGATCAGCGGGCCGATTCCACCGAATATTCAAATTGAATCCTGCACAAAAATATGTGATCGCCGTGCGCGCCCTGTGCGAATTTACGGCCAAGCAAGGCGATCTCGATTTGCGCTTTACGCCATCGCCTTCCGCGCAGGAAGGCATCGCCGGCCACACCGCCGTCACCGCCCGCCGTGCGGCCGGTTATCGCACCGAGATAAGCCTGAGCGGCGAGTTCGGACATCTGCTGGTACGCGGCCGGGCCGACGGTTACGACCCGCTGCAGAATCAGCTCGAAGAAATCAAAACCTTCCGCGGCGATCTGAATTTAATGCCGGACAATCACCGTCATCTGCATTGGGCGCAGGTAAAAATTTACGGCCATTTGTTATGCCATGCCGAATCATTATCCGATCTCAATCTGGCGCTGGTCTACTACGACGTCGGCAGCGGCAAGGAAACGTTGTTGAAGCAAAGCCTGAGCGCTAATGTTTTGCGGCAGTACTTCGAAGACCAATGCGGACGTTTTCTGGCATGGGCCGAACAGGAACTGGCGCATCGCACCGAGCGCGACCTGCAACTGAAACAACTATCTTTTCCGCACGCAGCGTTTCGCCCCGGCCAGCGGCAATTGGCGGCGGCCGTCTATAAAACGGCGGAGCAAGGCCGCTGTTTGCTGGCGCAGGCGCCGACCGGCATCGGCAAAACCATCGGCACGCTTTTCCCGCTGCTCAAGGCTGCTCCCGCGCAGGCGATCGATAAAGTATTTTATCTGGCCGCCAAAACCTCCGGCCGCAAACTGGCGCTGGATGCGCTGACGCTGATCAAGAACAAGGCGCCGTCACTACCGTTGCGCGTGCTCGAAATGGTGGCGCGCGATAAAGCCTGCGAACATCCCGATAAAGCCTGCCACGGCGCCTCCTGCCCATTGGCAAAAGGTTTTTACGACCGGCTTCCGCGGGCCCGCAGCGCCGCCATCGCCGCTGCCGCGGATAATGCAATGGATAAAGCCGCGCTGCGCGAAATCGCGTTGGCGCACGATGTCTGCCCCTATTATCTGAGCCAGGATCTGGCGCGCTGGTCCGATGTGGTGATCGGCGATTACAACTATTACTTCGATCTCGGCGCGATGCTGCACAGCTTGAGCGTCGCCAATCAGTGGCGTGTGAGCGTGCTGGTGGATGAAGCGCACAACATGATCGAGCGCGCCCGCAAAATGTATTCGGCGGAACTCGATCAACGCGATCTGAAAGCGCTGCGGAAAGCATTGCGCCAGGCCGCTGTGCCGCCGCCGGCGGTATTGAAAAATACGCTGGACCGCCTGAACCGGCAATGGAATGCCTTGTACAAAGATCAGCCTGCCGATTACCAGGTGCATGCCGCAGTCGCGCAGCCCTTTCTCAATGCCTTGCAATACGCCATCGCCGATATCACCGATTACCTGAGCGACCTGAGCGATCGCCCGAGCAATCAATTGAGCGCATCGGGTGATGGACTGCAGCGTTTTTATTTCGACGCCCTGCATTTCTCGCACATCGCCGAATTATTCGATCATCATTCACTATTCGACATCGCCAGGCACGGCGGACCGACCGGATCGAACCACCCGGCAACCACGGCGACGCTATCGCTCCGAAATATCGTACCCGCGCCCTTCCTGGCGCAGCGTTTCAGCACCGCACATTCGGTCGCTTTATTTTCCGCCACGCTGAGCCCATGGCATTTTTACAGCGACATGCTGGGCCTGCCCGGCGACACCGTCTGGATTGACGTTGCTTCCCCCTTCAGCGCCAAACAGCTATCCGTGCAAGTGATCGATCGTATCTCCACCCGCTACCGTCAGCGCGACGATTCGCTGGCGCCGATCGCCGGTTTGATCGCCGCGCAATATGCGCGGCAGCCGGGAAATTACCTGGCTTTTTTCAGCAGCTACGATTATCTGCAAAAGGTCAGCACGCTATTCAAGACGCTGCACCCGGCAATTCCGGTGCTGGAGCAAGCCCGGCAAATGGACGAAGCCGAACGGGAACGATTCCTGGAACGCTTCACGCATACCTCCAACGGCATCGGTTTTGCGGTATTGGGCGGCGCGTTCGCCGAAGGCATCGACCTGCCGGGGCAACGTCTGATCGGTGCATTTATTGCAACACTCGGCTTGCCGCAGATCAACCCGGTCAATGAACAGATCATGCAGCGCATGCAAACCCTGTTCGGCGCCAATTGCGGCTACAACTACACCTATCTTTATCCCGGCATCCAGAAAGTGATACAGGCGGCCGGCCGCGTCATCCGCAGCCGGGAGGATCGCGGGGTGATTTACCTGATCGACGATCGCTTTGCCCGGGCCGATGTGCGCTGCCTGTTGCCGCAGTGGTGGGAAATTCAAAGCAACTAAATAATTCCTTACGGAAATTTTCCGTGGCGGCAATATCTATCCCCCGTTCGATTCCCCAGGCGCATGTCGTCCTGCTGAAACAATCCCTGTTTAAGCTATGCCAAGCGCCATCGCGCCGCGTCTTTACATCTTTCAAATGGGGATTCCAAAAAATGACAGCTACACAGAATGACAAGCCGTATAACGTTCTCTTCTTATGCACCGGTAATTCGGCCCGCAGCATCATGGCGGAAGCCTTGCTGAACACCATGAGCAAAGGCCGTTTCCAAGCCTATAGCGCAGGCAGCCACCCGACCGGCACCGTCAACCCTCTGACTCTGGAGCAAATCAAGCCGACCGGTTATCCGCTGGATCAATTGCGCAGCAAAAGCTGGGACGAATTTGCCAAGCCGGATGCACCGAAGATGGATTTCATCATCACCGTATGCGATAACGCCGCCGGGGAAATCTGTCCGATCTGGCCGGGCCAGCCGATTTCCGCGCATTGGGGTTTTGCCGATCCGGCGGCAGCCACCGGCAGCGACGACGAAAAGCGCGCCGTGTTTTCGCAGATTGCGAGACAGATCACCACGCGCGTGAAGATTTTCAACAGCCTGCCGTTTCACAATCTTGAAACATCCGCCATTCAACGCGAGATGGATGAAATCGGCGTACGCCGGCACGAGCAGGACTAGGGCAACACTGATTTAGTGCCATGGGCGGCCTTTTTTTTAACGCGGCACGGGCCGTACCCCTCGCCCAAATGAACGGTCTTTTATGGATTTAAAGAAAGTTCGAAGTCGACTGATTTTCTTTAATGCCATAAAAAATCGTTCATTTGGGCGAGGGGTACGGCCCGTGCCGCGTTAAAAAAAAGGCCACCCATGGCACTAAATCAGTGTTGCCCTAGTCCTGCTCGTGCCGGCGTACGCCGATTTCATCCATCTCGCGTTGAATGGCGGA